>JBOHZR010000142.1:0-8620 GCA_050738595.1 Steroidobacteraceae bacterium
GCCGGCAGGCCGTACGCAGCGCTCAGGCTGTCGCCGAATATCAGGATGGGCCGCAATGCGACAGTGTGGCCCTGAGCCGCGAGCGCGCCCTGGAGCCCGATGAGCATCAGTCCCACACCGAGCGCCCAGGCGCCGGCCATTCGCGAGATCGTTCTCAAGGCATCGAACCTCTCGAAGCAGGTTAGCAGCCCGGAAGGCACGCTGACCATCGTGCGCGAGGTCTCCTTCGAGATCGCGGCCGGTGAATCGGTCGCGATCGTCGGTGCATCGGGGGCCGGCAAGTCGACGCTGCTCGCCCTGCTGGCGGGGCTCGATACGCCGAGCTCGGGGCAGGTCTGGCTCGCCGGACAGGATTTGACGCAGCTCGATGAGGACGGACGCGCGCGGCTGCGGGCGCAGCGCGTCGGCTTCGTGTTCCAGTCGTTCCATTTGATCCCCTCCCTCACGGCGCTCGAGAACGTGATGCTTCCCCTCGAGCTCGCCGGGCGCCGGGATGCGCGGCGGGCCGCGTTCGAGACGCTCACCCGGGTCGGGCTGCAGCCGCGTACCGCCCACTACCCCCGGCAGCTCTCCGGAGGCGAGCAGCAGCGCGTCGCGATCGCACGCGCTTTCGTCACGCATCCGGCGGTGCTATTCGCCGACGAGCCGACAGGGAATCTCGATGCCGGGACGGGCGAGCGGATCGTGGACCTGCTCTTCCAGCTCAATGTCGAGGAGCGCACGACGCTCGTGCTCGTCACGCACGAACGCACGCTCGCCGCCCGCTGCAATCGCGTGTTGCACATGGACGCCGGACGGGTCGTGGGATGACGCGCGGAGCGGCGCCCAGCCGGACGCATCGCGCCTCCGCGCGGGGAAGGCGCTGGATCGTGCCGCTGGATAACGTGTCATGCGATTGATGGCGCTTGCGCTGCGCGCCTTCGTGCGCGAGTGGCGCTCGGGCGAACTCGGCATCCTGCTCCTTGCGCTCACGACCGCCGTCGCCGCGCTGACGGGCGTCGGTTTCCTGGTGAACCGCATCGGGATCGCCGTCGACCGGCAGGCCTCCGAGGTGCTCGCCGCGGATCTGCGGCTCGGCTCCGTACGGCCCATTCCGCAGGCCTATCTCGATGAGGCAGCGCGGCAGGGAGTCGCCTCCGCGCGCGCGGTGTCGATGCTGAGCGTGGTATTCCTCGGGGACTCGAGCGAGCTCTCGGACATCGAGGCGGTCTCGCCCGGGTATCCTCTTCGAGGCACATTGGAGGTGGCGGCCGAGCCGTTCGCCGCGGGCACGCCGGCCCAGGGGGTTCCGGGCCGGGGCGAGGTCTGGCCGAGCTCGAAACTCCTGGCGACGCTTGGCGGCAAGCTCGGCTCCGAGCTCTCGATCGGCGCCGCGGCGTTCCGCGTCACGCGGGTGCTCATCTCGCGGCCCGATCAGGGAGCAGACTTCACGCAGCTCGCACCCAGCCTCATTCTCAACATCGCCGACTTGCCGGCGACGCGGCTCATCCAGCCGGGCAGCCGCGTGAGCTATGCGGCGCTATTCGCGGGCCCGCGTTTCTCCGTCGATCGCTTCCAGGGCTGGCTGCTCGATCACCGGCGCCCGGGCGAGCGGCTGCGCGACATCACAGAGACCAGTCCGCAGATCAAAGACGCCGTCGACCGCGCCTCACGGTTCCTGGAGCTTGCGAGTTTGGTGAGCGTGCTCCTGTGCTCGATCGCCGTCGCGATGTCGGCGCGGCAATACGTGCGGCGCCACCTCGATGCGGTCGCGCTGCTCAAGACGCTCGGCGCCTCCCGGGCGCTCACCCTTGGCGTGAGTCTCATCGAGCTGCTGCTCGTTGCGGTCGCCGCGGCGGTGCTCGGAGCCGCGATCGGCTTTCTCGCGCAGGAGTGGCTGCTCTATGCGCTGCGCGGCCTGCTTCAAACGCAGCTTCCACCGCCCGATCTCACGCCGCTCGCGATGGGGTTCGTGGCGGCGCTCGCGGTACTCGCCGGCTTCGCGCTGCCCCCGCTGTTGACGCTCGCGCGCGTGCCACCGCTCAGGGTCCTGCGGCGCGACGTGGGGCCGCCGCCGCCGCTCGCGCTGCTCGCGTTCGGACCCGCGGCAGCGGTCGTTCTCGCGCTCGTGTACTGGACCGTGCGCGATCCGCGCCTGTTCATCGAGTTCATGATCGGCCTTGCAGTTTTCGGCCTCGCCCTTGCGGGGACGGGGTTGCTCCTGGTGCTGGCCGCCGGGCGATTGCGCGGCAGCGTCGGGGTCTCCTGGCGCTACGGACTCGCCAATCTCAGCCGGCGCCGCGCCGACAGCCTGGTGCAGATCGTCGCTTTCGGAACGGGGCTCATGGTGCTGCTGCTGCTCGGGCTCGTGCGCACGGATTTGCAGAATGACTGGCGGCGCACACTGCCGGCGGATGCGCCGAACTACTTTTTCATCAACATCCCGCCGGCCGACCGGGAGCCGTTCGTGCGCTTTTTGACGACGAATGGCGCGAAGCTCTCGCGCGTGCTGCCGATGATCCGGGGGCGCCTCATCGCGATCGACGGCGATCCGCTCCGCTCGAGGCGGTTCCGGCGCGAGCGCGGCGAGGGCCTCGCCGGGCGAGAGCAGAACATTACCTGGGCCGCCGAGCTCGGGCCGGACAACCGCGTGATCGCCGGTCGCTGGTGGGGACCGCAGGATTTCGGGAAGCCGCTCGTCTCGCTCGCCACGGAGATGCAGCGGTCGCTCGGTGTGCGAGTGGGCGATCGCCTCACCTTCCAGATCGGCGGCGAGCCGTTCACGGCGACGGTCGCGAGCATCCGGAACGTCAAGTGGGACAGCTTCAACCCAAACTTCTTCATCGTGTTTGCACCTGGCGTGCTCGATGCGGCGGCGGGCACTTATCTCACGAGCGCGTATTTCCATCCGGCCTCGGGCCATGTGCTCGCTGAGCTCGCGCATCGCTTTCCGAGCGTCTCGATATTCGACGTGGACGACCTCCTCGGGCAGGTGCGCTCGATGGTCGACAAGGCGGTGCTGGCGGTCGAGAGCGTGTTTGCGTTCACGCTCTTTGCGGGGCTCACCGTGCTGCTCGCGGCCGTCCAGGCGAGCCGGGATGAGCGCCGCTTCGAGAGCGCGATGCTGAGGACGCTCGGGGCGAGCGGCCGCACCGTGCTCCAGGGCGTCCTCGCCGAGTTCGTCGCGCTCGGCGCACTGGCAGGCCTGCTTGCGTCGGGCGGCGCTTTTTACGCCGGCAGGTTCATCGCATCACGCGTGCTGCAGGTCCCTTATGCGTTCGACCCCCTCGTTTTCCTGGTCGGTGTCGGGGGCGGGGCGCTCCTCGTCGCGGCGAGTGGGTGGCTCGCGACGCGGACGGTTGCGAGGCAGCCGCCTGTCAACACGCTGCGGCTCGGCTGAGGCGTCGCGGCACCCGGGGCGGACCGATGCGCGCGGGCCGCTCGGCATGCGGCGCTGCGCGCGGGCGGAGCGACTATACTTTGCTCACTATGACCGATCAGTCCCGTACGTTCGATTACATCGTGGTGGGGGGCGGCTCCGCAGGATGCGTGCTCGCGAGCCGGCTTTCCGAGGAGAAGGATCGCACCGTGCTGCTGCTCGAGGCGGGCGGTGAGGACAGCGACTTCCTGCTGCGCATGCCGCTCGCGTTCTTGCGCGCGATGCTGCAGCCGCGATTCTCGTGGGGCTACTCCAGCGAGCCGGAGCCGCAGCTTCACGGCCGGCGCGTGCCACTGCCTCGCGGCCGGGTGCTGGGCGGGTCGGGCTCCATCAACGGCCTGTTCCACATGCGCGGCCACTCGCTCGATTTCGACGGGTGGCGCGAGAGGGGCTGCGAGGGCTGGGGCTACGCCGATGTGCTGCCCTACTTCAAACGGATGGAGACGAGCTGGCGCGGCGCAAACACCTGGCACGGCGACCGCGGCCCGCTGCATGTGTGCGCGATCCAGCCCGTTCGAGCGCTGCACGAGCGGCTGATGCAGACGGCCCGCGCCGCCGGCTTCGGCACGACCGAGGACCTTCACGGGGAAGTGGAGGAGGGCTTCTCGTGCGGCGAAGTGACGATCGATCCGCGCGGCCGCCGCGCGAGCACGTCGCGGGCGTATCTGCATCCGGTGAGGGGTCGCAGCAATCTTCACATCACGCTCAACGCGCTCGCGAGGCGCGTCCTCATCGAGAACGGTCGGGCGGTCGGGGTCGAGTACAGCGAGGCCGGCCAGTTGCGCCAGGCTCGTGCGAGCCGCGAAGTGATCCTCGCGGGCGGCACCTACAATTCGCCGCAGCTGCTCATGCTTTCCGGTATCGGGCCTGCCGATGAGCTGCGCAAGCTCGCGATTGCACCGGTCGTGGATCTGCCCGGCGTGGGGCGCAATCTATCCGAGCACCCGCACATCCCGGTCGAGTTCGACACGAATGCACCGGTCACCTTCCTCAACCAGCTGCGGTTCGATCGCGTGGCGCGCAGCGTGCTCCGCTGGGCGCTCTTCGGCAGCGGTCCTTTCGCCACGCAGATCAACTGCTGCAACGTCGTGGTGCGCACGCGGCCCGACTTGCCTCAGCCCGACGTGCAGCTCATGTGCAATCCGATCCGGATGGATGCGCGGCTGTGGTTCCCCGTGATCGCGCCAGGACAGGAGCATCGCGTCACGGCCGATGTGGTGATTCTGCACGAGAGGAGCCGCGGATGGGTCACGCTGCGCTCCGCCGATCCGCTCGATGCGCCGCGCGTGCAGCTCAACCTTTTCTCCGATCCGTCCGATTTCGAGATCGCGCGGCGGGGCATCCGCACGGCGCGCCGGATCTTCGCCACGCGCCCGCAGGAGGACATCATCGCGCGCGAGATGCGGCCGGGCCCGGCGGTGCAGAGCGATGCCGAGATCGATGCGTACGTGCGCGAGACCTCGCAGGTCACTCAGCATCCGGTCGGCACGTGCAGCATGGGCCTCGGGGCCGAGGCCGTGGTCGATCCGCAGCTGCGCGTTCGCGGCGTCGCGGGACTGCGCGTCGTGGACGCTTCGATCATGCCGACGGTGCCCGGCGCGAACACGAATGCCGCCGTCATCATGATCGCGGAGAAGGGCTCGGACCTGATTCTCGGCCGCCCCCCGCCGCCCCCAGAGGACGTTCGCGGGGCGCGAAAGGCCGCGGAGGCCGTCGAAGCGTAGCGGCGGGCGCGCGCCTCAGCGCCGCTCGCTGTCGAGATGGGCCATCTGCTCGGGGGCGTAGCGCGTGCCGGAGACCGCCCCGTGCGGAACCGCGGCTTCGATCTCGGCCGCCTCCTCGGGGGTGAGGCGGATCGACAAGGCATCGATCGCCTCGGCGAGCCGCTGGCGCTTCGTGGTGCCGATCAGGGGGACGATGTCCGAGCCGCGTGCAAGCACCCAGGCGATTGCGAGCTGCGAGGGCGTGACACCCCGGTGGCGCGCGATCGCCGCCAGTGCTTCAGCGAGCGCGAGATTCCGCCGGTAGTTCTCACCCTGGAAGCGCGGCATGCGGCCGCGCGCGTCGCTCAGCGAGGTGGGCAGAGTGCCGGTGAGCAGCCCGCGCGAGAGCACACCGTACGCGGTGAGGGCCACGCCGAGCTCACGCGCCGCGGGCAGGATCTCCGTTTCGACGCCCCGGCTCACGAGGGAATACTCGATCTGCAAATCGACGACGGGATGCACTGCATGCGCGCGGCGGAGCGTCACCGCGCCCGCTTCCGAGAGGCCGAGATAGCGCACGTGTCCCGAGCGGATGAGATCGGCGATCGCGCCGACGGTCTCCTCGATCGGCACCGCGGGGTCGACGCGTGCCGGCCGATAGATGTCGATGTGGTCGGTGCCGAGGCGCTTGAGGCTGTAGGCGGCGAAGTTCTTCACGGCCTGCGGCCGCGAGTCGTAGCCGCTCCAGGCACCGGTCGGGGTGCGCAACGCGCCGAACTTCACGCTGATCAGCACGCGGTCGCGCGGCTTGCCCTTCAGGGCGCGGCCGACCAGCATCTCGTTGTGGCCCATGCCGTAGAAGTCGCCGGTCTCGAGCAGCGTGATGCCGGCGTCGATCGCCGCATGGATCGTGGCGATGCTCTCGGTCTCATCGGCGGGACCGTAGAAATCCGACATCCCCATACAGCCGAGGCCGATACGAGAGACTTCCGGGCCGGAGCGGCCGAGTGGGATGGCGTTCATTCGATCAATTTACCACCGCGCGCATCCATCCCGCGTGGCAGGTCACAGTCGTCGAGCGCTCTCACGAGCGCGGCCGGCAATAGTACAATCCGCCGATGGCTGGAGCCGTCGATTCGTTTTCCGCCGTCCGGGACGAGTTCCTCGCGTTCGTCGGCGGGCGATCGTTCCGTACCATTCTGGCCGACCCGCCCTGGCAGTTCCAGAACCGGACAGGAAAGGTCGCGCCCGAGCATCGGCGTCTGAATCGCTATCCCACGCTCAGCTTGAGGCAGATCGCCGAATTGCCGGTGGCCTCGGCGGCGGCAAGTACCGCTCACCTGTATCTCTGGGTGCCCAATGCGTTGCTGCCTCACGGCCTCGAAGTCATGCAGGCGTGGGGCTTCCACTACAAGAGCAACGTCGTTTGGCACAAGGTACGCAAGGACGGCGGCTCCGACGGGCGCGGCGTTGGATTCTACTTCCGCAACGTCACGGAGCTGCTGTTGTTCGGCGTGCGCGGCAAGAACGCGCGCACCCTCGCTGCGGGGCGGCGCCAGGTGAATTATTTCGCGAGCCGCAAGCGGGAACACTCGAGGAAGCCCGACGAGCAGTACCCCATCATCGAGTCGTGCAGCCCCGGACCGTATCTCGAGCTATTCGCACGCGGTACGCGGCCAGGCTGGAGCAACTGGGGAGACCAGGCGCATCCGGCCTATGCGCCGACGTGGAAGACCTATCCCAATCGCTCGGACCGTTCCTCGCAAGGCGAGCTCGCGCTAGCGGACTGAAAATCCGCGTGTCGGTGGTTCGATTCCGCCCCTGGCCACCAGTTATCTACTGATTCTCCTGGACTTTCTCGTCTTGCGATTTCGGCAGCTGAAGCGGGTGTGCCAGGAATGTGCCATGGATTTGCGCATTCCCCGCAAAGGTCGCGAGGTGACCCGCACCCAGATGGGCGTAGCGCCTCACCATACGGTCCGTCTCCCAGCCGGCAAGCTCCTGCAACGCTAAGAGCGGCGTTCCGCTCTGCACGTGCCAGCTCGCCCAGGTATGACGCCAGTCGTGGAACCTGAAGCTCTCGATGCCGGCGCGCTTGAGCGCGTGGTACCAAGCTCTCGTGCTCACTTGTTTGACCGGCTCTCCCTGGTACGAGAACACGTGGATCGGATGCTTGCCGACCTGACGCATCACGACGTTCATCGCCATGTCGTTGAGCGGCACGGCTATCGCCTTCCTGGCCTTTGCCTGGTCGGGATGGACCCACGCAAGCCTTCGTGACAGATCGACCTGGTCCCAGATCAGTCCCGTCACGTTTGCGGCCCGCAGGCCCGTTGCCAGCGCGAACGCCGACATATCGCGCAGATGCTCCGGCAACTCGCGCAGGAGCGTGAGCGCCTCGGTCTGACTCAGGAATCGAATCCGCCGAGTCGGCTCCTTCAAGAACCTGATGCTCGGCGCACGATCGAGCCACTCCCCGTCGCGCACGCAACGGCGCAGGATCGCCCGCAAGAGCGCCATGTGCCGGTTGACGGTCGCGTTGCTGCATCCTTCCGCCTGCTTCGCCTCGATGATCGCTTCAACTATCGTCCGATTGATGCTCTCCAAGTCACGATCGGCCAGAAAGCGATGCAGCCAACGCAGCATCC
The DNA here is from genome assembly GCA_050738595.1 of Steroidobacteraceae bacterium. Classification (GTDB taxonomy): domain Bacteria; phylum Pseudomonadota; class Gammaproteobacteria; order Steroidobacterales; family Steroidobacteraceae; genus JASHUC01. The sequence continues at coordinate 7,770 of JBOHZR010000142.1, forward strand.
GTTTGTCGTCCCGGAGTGAGGCTTTGTGAGCCTGCTCGCGGAGCCATCGCACCACGGCGTCCTGCCAGGTTCGCTTCGGCCGATCCCCGAGGCGTTGGACGCGCCAGACTTCGCTCTTCAGCTTGTCGTGCAGCTCCTGCGCCTCTCTGCGGTCGTCGGTTTGAGTAGATCGTCGTACTCGCTCGCCGTTTGGCGCGACGAAGTCGATCCACCAGACCGATGACTTCTTGCGCTTGATAAGTGACACACAGCCTCCTGTGACATCACTTGCAGCGCTTGCCGCCGCAGAGGATAGCGCGAGCGCACGAACTCGGGTTTCGCGCTCGAGGCTATTCCGGTCACTCTTTTGTACGCCAAATACGTAGGGCATGTAGTGCGACTCATGGCGACGTGCACTGCAGTTGAAGCCGTCGCGCAGCCAGGTACGCCCATGCCATTGCGCGAAATCACCGTCCAGCACTTCGACCACACGGCCTCGCAAATCGTCCGGAGCCAGCGCGACATTCACCTAGTGTTGGACGTGAGCAATCTCAGGCCGCCGCCTGACTCTATTCTTCACGAAATGCAGATCAAGTTTCAAAGCGCAGTTACGCTCAAGGAATATGAGCTCATCGGCGCTCGCCAGATTATCTCAAAAGGGCAAACCACCGTTCTCGATGTGGCGACCACCACATAGTAGACCTTGCAAAAGGCAGGACAAGGGGCCGAAGTCTGGGTTACCGCCGGCTGGCGACCTTACAGCAGGTTCCGAGCCGATGCCTGGCGACGCCGCATTACCCGGAGAAGCCACCGTCGTCGATTGCGTCACCGCCGGCCAAACGGCCGTAGCACCCAAATGATGTACCAGAGCG
>JBOHZR010000143.1:0-6972 GCA_050738595.1 Steroidobacteraceae bacterium
GCATATGTGGTCTCTCATCATCGATGGCACAAAGGTCGCCGATTATCATTTCACGGTCGTCGCGAGGTCGCCTCGGTCGGCCGGTCGGAGCTGACGTGCACTGTCTGCTGTTCTACGACTTCGTCCCCGAGTATCTGCAGCGCCGGGCGCCATACCGAGCGGCGCACCTGCGCCTGGCTTGGGCCGCGCATGATCGGGGAGAGCTGGTCCTCGGCGGCGCCCTCGCTGACCCTGCCGACGGCGCGGTGCTGCTGTTCCACGGCTCGGACGACCGCACGGCGCGAGCTTTCGCTGCAGCCGACCCCTACGTAACGTCAGGACTGGTCAAGCGCTGGTGGGTGCGGCCCTGGACCACCGTCGTGGGCGATCTCGCCGCCTCGCCCTTGCGCAGTGTGGAGTAGAAACTCCCGACGCAATGATTGATGAGCCATTGCGCTCCGAGCGGCCTGCTCGCGCGGCCCGGCCCCGCATGCTCACGCCCGAAGTCACCTTGCACCGGGCAGGCTCGACCGCACGGCACCTCCCGGCAGCGGTTATGATCCGAGGATCTGAAAGGGGGGGCTCGTGACCGTGGAGGTGGATTCCTTGCCGGCGGCGCGGCGCAACGCGGTCGCCGCGGCGTTTCTCGCTTGGATGCTCGATGCGTTCGACTACTTCCTCGTCGTCTTCGTGCTCGCGCGCATTGCGCACGACTTCGGGACGGAGGTGAAGGAGGTGACGCTCGCGCTCTTTCTGACACTCGCGTTCCGGCCCCTGGGCGCATTGCTCTTCGGGCGCATTGCCGACCGCTTCGGGCGCCGGCCAGCCTTGATGGCGAGTGTGCTCGTCTACTCGGTGATGGAGCTCGCCTCCGCGCTCTCGCCCTCGCTTGCGATATTCCTGGTGCTGCGGGCGCTGTTTGGAATCGGCATGGGAGGCGCCTGGGGCGTCGGCGCATCGCTCGCCTTCGAGACCATTCCGGCGCGCTCTCGAGGGACCGTGTCGGGGCTCCTGCAGAGCGGCTATCCGACGGGTTACCTGCTCGCCGCGGTGGTCTTCGGAGTTCTCGTCCCGCAGATCGGGTGGCGCGGCATGCTGATCGTCGGCACCGCGCCCGCGCTGCTCTCCTGGTTCATCGTCGCGAAGGTGCCGGAGTCCCCGACGTGGCTCGCCGGGCGCGCTGCCGGCGCGGCCGGGCAACCCCACGCGGCGCTCGCGCCGGCAGCTCACGACGGCTCCAGCGAGCATCCTCAAAGCGGCGGCCCCGCAGCCGGGGTGCTCTCGAGCCTGCGGAGACACTGGGGCCTGGCGCTCTATGCCGTGGTCCTGATGACAGCGTTCAATTTTTTCAGCCACGGGACGCAGGACTTATATCCAACCTTCCTCGGCTTGCAGCGCGGGTTTTCGACGGGTGCCATCTCCCGCGTCGCGATCCTCTACAACATCGGTGCGATCTGCGGCGGGATCGCCTTCGGAAGGCTTTCGAACCGCATCGGGCGCCGCAGGGCCATTGCGCTCGCGGCGCTGCTTGCGCTCCCCGCGCTGCCATTCTGGGCGTACTCCACGAGCGCTCCGGTAATCGCCGCCGCGGCATTCGCCATGCAGTTCATGGTGCAGGGCGCATGGGGCGTGGTGCCGGTGCATCTCAACGAGCTCTCCCCGGAGGGGGTCCGGGCCACCTTTCCGGGCGTGGTCTATCAGCTCGGGAATCTGTTCGCCGCCGCGAACGCGCCACTTCAGGCCTATCTTGCAGCGTGGCGCGGCGGCTCGGCTCATCCCGACTATGCGTTCGCCCTGATGCTCGTCTGCGTCGTGGTCATCCCGACGCTGATCGTGCTTGCGCTGCTGGGGCCGGAACGGCGCGGCGTGCGCTTCGGAGGGACACCGCCGGAGGCTGCACCCGTGCCGACTGCGCGGAGCGTATTGTGAGGTATGGCGCTGATGCCGGCCGATTGCCCCGCTGCGAGCCCCGTCGGCGCCCTGCTCGACGATGGGCTCGTTCCGGCGGCTCAGCGCGGGGACCGTGGCGCCTTTGCAGCGCTCGTCCGTGCGCACCAACGCACGGTATATAGCCTCGCGCTGCGGGCGCTGGGCACTGTCGGGGAGGCCGAAGAGCTGGCACAGGATGTATTTTTGCAGCTATACCGCGATCTCGGGCGCATCGAATCGAGCGCCCATCTTGCCGCGTGGCTGCGGCGGACGACCTTCCATCGCATCATCGATTCGCTGCGCCGGCGGCGCCGTTCGCCCGCGACGGAAATCCTCGATGAGGAATCTGCAGTCGAGGCGCTCGCGCTTCGGAGCGAAACGGAACCGCTCGATGGGCCAGCCGGACTCGGGGACCCGCTCCTCGCTCATCGACTGGCAGCGCTTCTGTCCCAGCTCGCACCTGTGCCGCGTCTGGTATTGCTCCTTCGCTTCCAGGAGGACCTCGATCCGTCCGACATCGCACGTGAGCTCGGGCTGCCCGTGAATACGGTGAAGAGCCACCTCAAGCGCTCGCTCGAACGGCTGCGGACGTGGTACCAGGAGCCGCAATCCCATGACTGACCCGAGAGAAGCCGAGCTCGAACGAGCGCTTCGGCAGGCGCTCCGTCCAGCCGAGCCGCGCGCAGGCTTCGAGGAGCGGGTGATGCGCGCACTCGATGCGCCGCGCCGTCCAGCCGCAGCAGCGTGCCACCCCGAACGGGGGGCGCGATCGATCGCGCCGCTCGCTGCGTATATCGGGCGATTGTCGCCGACTCGGCCCCTGTGGGCGCTCGCCTCGGCGATCGCGGCCGTTCTTCTCGTTGGGGTCGGCGCATTCTCGTATCGCGAGCACGTGCAGGCTGCACGCGCCGCGCAGACGCGCGTGCAGGTGCTCGAGGCGCTGCGCATCGCCAATGAGAAGCTCGGCACCGCCTTCCGATTGGTCGCGGAGGAGACCGGCTCGGCTGGTTCGTCCCCGGCGGCTGACGGGCGATCCGAACGGCATGAGCAGTTCAACTGATTCGGCCGCCCGAGGGTATCTGAATGGCAGGCGCGCTCAACTGACGAGGCACACTCCCATGCGATGGCTTCCCTCTGTCTCCCTTTCATTGCTCATTGCGCTTCCTGCGGCCTCCTTCGCCCAGGAGGGCCGTGTGAAGCTGCCCGATTTCAGCGATCTTGCGAAGCGGGCAACCGATTCGGTGGTGGTGACGCTCGACCACGACATGCTGCAAGCCGCGGCTCAGTTCATACCGAAAGGCCAGGGCAGTGCCGCGGCGAATGCCGCGATCGGCGGGCTCGAGGGGGTCTATGTGCGGAGCTTCACCTTCGCCCACGACAACGACTACTCGCGCGCGGATGTGAACTCGATCCTCGAGCAGCTGCATGCGCCGGCCTGGTCGCCGATCATCTCCGTGCATGAGACGAAGCAGAACGAGGACGTGCACATCTATCTATGCCGCGAGAACGGCCATACCAAGGGGATGGTGATCGTCGCCGCCGAGCCGCGCGAGCTCACGATCGTGAATCTGGTCGGCGACATCGATCCTGCGAAGCTCGGGCAGATCGGCGGGCACTTCGGCGTCCCGCGCCTGCCGCTCAGAACGTCTCCCCCCACGAGTACGCCGCCGAAAGGTTGATCAGGCGCTGCGTCGTCTCCTGCGTGATCGGACTCGCTGCGGCGCCCCCGCGCAAGCGATCGAGCGCCGCGTCGACGTTGAGCAGAACGTGCCTGGTGATGAACCACGTCGCGCTGAATCCCAGCCCCTCGGCGTTGCTGCCGGCATGCGGAAAGAACTCCGGATAGCCGGATGCGAGCGACTGCGCCGCATCGACGCCGTAGAGCTTCTGCAGGTAGAGCCGGTCCGCGAACGTGACCGACGCGCCTGCGAACATCACGAACCGCTTGGAGCTGCCAGGCAGGGGCAGATAGACTGAAACGTCACCCACCGCGCCATCGGCTCCGCCTGCGAACTGGCGCGCATCGACTCGCAGGACGAGCGGAAACTTCTTCGCGAGCACGACCTCGCCGAACACCTTCACGACGGGCGCGGGATCGATATCGCCGAGGCCATGCAGGTGGCTCGTGTAGTCGGAGACCTGCCGTCCGAGATCGTAGCCGAGCGCCATGCCGAATCGGTAGTGATCGCCATGCAGGATGTTCACGCCGAGGCCCTCACCGAGGGACGCGAAGGCGGTGTTGTAATACCGCACATCGATCACCGGTCCGCCCTGGACGCGGTACGGCTTCGAACCGTCATACAGTGGGGCGACCTGCGCCGAGAGCCCGAGAACCGTGCGCCACTTGGGCGGATTCGGCTCGAAGAGCTGCGCGAGGATGATGCCGCCCGCGTACTGCCACTCCTGCAGGGGGGAGGGAGTCTGCGCCCAGGCGGACCGCATGCCGCCGGCCAGGAGGACGAGCCCGAGGACCGCAACGGAGCGCGCGACGGCTCGGCCCGAGCGAGCGGAGGTTCCGTGCAAGGACAAATTTCCGGTTTCAGCTCGCCGAGGCCCGGCGAGCCTCGCGAGTATAGCGAGCGTTGCGCGCACGGTGCGCGTTTCGAGCCGCCCCAGCACGGTGCGAATCCCGCATGCTGCGGGCGCCCGCGCCGAGCTTCACCCGTCCATCCGGGAGGGGAACTGCGATCGGAGCTACGACTACGCGAGAGACGCCCTTGCGGCGCGTGATGCCGATCCTGCGCGCCGTCCGCGGTGTGAGGTCCACGATCCGGCCCTTGATATAGGGGCCGCGATCCTCGATGCGCACAATGGCACTCTTGCCGGTCTCGAGATTGGTCACTTTGGCGGTTGTGCCGAGCGGGAGCGTTCGGCTAGCTGCGTTGTTCGAGCGCGGATTCATCGGCGCGCCGTTTGCCATTGTCTTGCCGTTGAAGCTGCGAGCGTAGAAGGAGGCGATGCCGACCTGCTTGCGGCCAGTGAGGTCGGGCCGTGGGGCGCCGAGGAGGGGTGGTGTGATCACCGCGCACCCAAGGCCGACGGCTACCGTCGCGGTGCAGGCTACCCTTAAGATCGCGGTCAAGCTCTTTCCGCCTTACAGTTCGGGTCCTGTGAAGGGAAAGCGGTTGCGTCAGCGCAGGTTCCGAGTCGCCGTGAGGCGACGGGCGGCGAGCGCGCATTCGGGGCGTCAGCGCGAGACGAGCTTGAACGCCGCCACGCAGAGCACCATGATAGCGCTACCAGACAGATGCGCTTGCGGCACGCGGGGGATCGGATGGTCCTGAGGGATCGAAAGGCGGGCGTTGAACAGGCCTATCGGAAAGCGCTCCTCCCGCGAGCGGGATGTCCGGTGCATGCAGCCCGGCGCCTCGCACGTCGGGCATCGACCCCGCGCGCGCGCGGCGGCACGGCCGCCGTGGCAGCGCTCATCGCATCGGGCGGCGCCATGGGAGCGGGCGGCGGTGCGGTGCCCGGTGTCTCACATTGGGTGGCGTCCTGGGCATCGGCACAGCAAATCCCCGAGCCGCGCAATGCTCTGCCGACCGGTGCGCTTCGCGATGCGACGCTGCGTGAGATCGTGCATTTGACGCTCGGGGGCAAGACACTGCGCATCCGCTTCTCGAATGCCTTCGGGACCGCGCCGCTGCACATCGACTCGGCGCACATTGCCCGTCCCGTCTCGCTCGCCTCCGGAGATATCGATCCGTCGAGCGATCGCGCGCTCAGCTTCCGGGGCAAGTCCGGGATGACCGTCCCAGCTGGCGCCGAATACCTCTCCGATCCGGTACGTATGCCCGTCGCATCACAGTCGAACCTGGCCGTGTCTTTTCATTTGCAAGCGGCCCCCGAGCGCGAGAGCGGTCATCCTGGCTCGCGCGAGACCTCGTTCGTGGCGTCGGGGGACGTGGTCTCTGCTGCCCAGCTCCCTGGTGCACTGCGCGTGGATCACTGGTACTTCCTCTCGGGCGTGGAAGTCGCCGCACCCGAGACCGCGGCATCGATCGTGGCGCTCGGCGATTCGATTACGGACGGGCATGCGTCGACGACGAACGGTAACGACCGGTGGCCTGACGATCTCGCGCGGCGCTTCGCCGCGCAGCCCGTGACCACATCCGCAGGTACCCCGCTCCTCGCTGTGGTGAACGCAGGGATCGGCGGCAATCGGCTGCTCGATGACGGCCTCGGCCCGAACGCGCTCGCGCGCTTCGATCGCGATGTGCTCGCACAGGCGGGGGTGCGCAGCTTGATCGTGCTCGAAGGTATCAACGATCTCGGCGTCGCGAGCTCGCATGGCAAGCTGCCGCCGCAGGCGCACCGCGAGCTCGTCAGCCGCATCACCGCCGCTTACGGCCAACTCGTCGCCCGCGCGCACGCTCACGGCATCCGCGTGATGGGCGGCACGCTCACGCCTGATGCGGGCTCCGCGGTCTATCATCCGGATGCAGCGGCCGAAGGCGATCGCCAGGCCATCAATGATTGGATCCGGGCGCCGGGGCATTTCGATGCGGTGGTGGACTTCGATGCAGTGCTTCGGGACCCTGAGCATCCCGATCGGATCGCGCCGGCCTATGACTCCGGCGACCATCTGCATCCCTCGCCCGCCGGTTATCGGGAAATGGCTGAGGCCGTCCCGCTCGCATTCTTCGAGTGCTCGAGGCGGCCGGCGACCGATCCCGCAGCGCTGCTGAGGTTCAAGCCCATCGAGCCGAGCGGGATCTATGCGCGCGGAGAGCGCGCCGGCTGGACGGTATCGCTGCGTGCAGGGAGCCAGGCGCCGCCTGGCACTTATACCTATACGATCACAGAGAACGGGGATGCCAACATCGCAGGAGGCCGGTTCGATCCCGCATCCGGCGGTGCGATGATCGCGACGACAGTCGATCATCCCGCGATGCTCTATGCGACGGTCGACTGGCGGCCGCCCTGCGCGCCAAGCGAGCCCATCGCGACGCTCGGGGCGGCGGTCGATCCGACCCGGCTCGAGCCGACGGTGCGCCGTCCGGCCGATTTCGATGCATTCTGGCGCGCAAAACTCGCAGCCCTATCCCGCGTACCGATCCATCC
>JBOHZR010000144.1:0-32393 GCA_050738595.1 Steroidobacteraceae bacterium
GCGTAGAACGGACCGGTCAACATTGCCCCTCCGTCCCCAGCGATGGAGGCACCGGGGTACGCGATGAACACGGTCTTTCCGTAGAAGAACGGTATTCCCCAAATGAACGACATCCCCGCTCCGAAACTGCCAAAATCAGGGTTCGGAGGTGAGTTCGCGGCAAGCGAGCTGAACGCGGCGCTGGGGGTAGCGTTGAGCGTATCGGCACTTACCACGGTGAAATTCACCGCTGGGGGGCTTCCCCCAGCAGGGCTGCCCGCTCCCGATACGCTAGCGGTAAGCGACAGCGGCTGCGCCGGACAGTAAAACTCCTTCACCGCGGTTTCCGGGCACGTCGTGATGCCGCTGTCCGGGAAGAAGAACGCGTCCGAGCCCGTATCGAACCAGCTCGTGTAGTTCACCGCCGTAGAGCCCGTCGTGACCGAAGCATAGCTCGTCGTGACCGCGCCCGTGCCCGGATCGGCCGAGTACGCCGTCGCAGCTCCGTTATAGGCGTTATCGGCCTGCGTGCCGATGCCGAAGGTAATCGTCCCGGCGAGACCACTGGCGGCGCCCGCGTTCGGGTCGACCGTCGGCAGGGTAATGATCACGCCATTCTTGTCGGTCGCGAACAGGGTCACAGGGTTCGTGACCTCAGCGGTGGTTCCCGGCGCGGCCGAGACGTTCTGCTGACAGTTGACAACACCACCGGCAGTGGTCTGGCAGGTGAAGTACTGGTTCGTGCATCCCGCGCCCGTGCAATCCTGCGCGAGCGGCCCGATCCCGAGCACGCCGTTCGCGCTGAGAGCTCCTACGGTCGTCAGCCACCCATTATCGGCGCATGTCGCTGCGGGGTTTGCGGCTGGGTTTGACACGATCTGGATCGGCACGCTCGATGCCGTCTCACCGCCGATCTGAACGTCTGCGGTCGCCACATTTCCCCAGGCCGTGCCTTGCGGCAGCTGATAGCACTCGGCCAGTGTATTGCCGGATGCAGCTGGGTCGGGCTCAGGAGTCAACGTAAAGCCGGCGGGGAGCGCGGAGGCGAGAATGCGCAGGCCGGACGTGGCGGTCGAGACCTGAACGTCATCGACCGTCGCGCAGGTCTGCGTGCCTGGCTGACAGACGGTGACGCTGACATAGAGAAAGTTGTCCGGACCATTCGCGCCCGCGAGCGTCGAGTCGACTACCGCGCTCACGGAATTAGCGGTACTCGAGGCCGATGAGCTGCTGGAAGCCGACGAGCTGCTAGACGCAGACGAACTGCTCGAGCTCGATGAGCTGCTCGAGGCTGACGAGCTGCTCGAGCTCGATGAGCTGCTCGAGCTGCTCGTTGGGGGCGGTGTGCTCGAGTCGCTCGATCCGCTCGAGCCGCCGCCGCCGCAGGCCACGAAGCTCGCCGTCGCGAGAGCCAACAGACAGAATTGAATGACCCGTATGGGTTTGACCTGCGCTTGCATGATGTTCTGACCTCGGTGTAATGGCGCCTTCGACTCGCCGCCCGACGCTGCCGGAGCGACTCCATGGAGGCGGCCACGCGAGGCCGTGCGCGGTGCACGCGCACCCGCTGACGGCACGGTTCGCCGCAAAACGCCACGGAGCCTCCCTGTTCATCGAGTCCTGTATCTATCGGCTGTTGCCTATCTGGACCTCGAGCCTGTGAGTGGACGCGAGGCGCTACCGCAAGGATCGTTCCCGTGTGCAGGGAGCGAGCCCGGGGGCGGCGACCGCCGGTTCTGCGGGAAGAGAAGTAAGGAGGGCGAGGTTGCCGAGGTGCTTGCCGCGTGGCGGCGGGCGCGCCGCGACGGCCCGCTCAGAATCGCCGGCTCAGAGACTCCGGCTCAGCGAGGCCTCAAGAGGCTCCGGCGAACTTCATCTGGATCGACCCGCGGCGCTCGAGGAACTTCCAGACACCGTTCTCGCGCACGAACCGGTCCGCGAATTCGCCGAAATAGATCGGCCCGCGGGAGGCGAACGGCGGCTTCGCATCGCCCGGAATCGTCGCGATCATCGTGAGATAAGAGAGGCCGCGCGCTCTGTCGCGGCTCTCGACATCGATCATGATGTTGGTCGCCAGATGCTTCGTCAGAAGCCCCTTCGGACGGGTCAAGAGCGAAGCGCGAATCGTCTCGCGGCCCTCGATGATCTGATCCGGCGTCATCGGGCGTGACATCGAGCCCTTCTCGGCGAAGAAATCGGCCGCGCCGGCCAGATCGCCGAGATCGAGCGCACGCGAGTACGCATACACGAGCCGCTCGCAGGCTCGCTCGATCTCGATTCGCTCAGCGGCAGTCAAAGTGTCCGGCATGATCGATACTCCAGTTATTGCATGCCTCACGGCGCCGTAGCGGGCTCAGCGGCGGTCCGCTCGAGCTCCGCCGGGGGCAGCGGAGGACGGCCGAGGATCATGTCCGCCGCCTTCTCCGCGACCATGACCACCACGGCGTTCGTGTTGCCGCCGATGATCGAAGGAAACACGGACGCGTCGGCCACGCGCAAGCCCTCGAGGCCGATCACCCGCAGCTGCGGGTCGACCACCGCGCCCGCATCCGAGTCCGACCCCATCCGGCAGGTACTCACCGGATGATGCACCGTGTAGGCCTGGGCCCGAATGTAGGCGATCAGCTCCTCGTCGCTCTCGGTCTCGTTCCCGGGGATGGCCTCGTGCGCTCGGTACCTGGCGAATGCGGGCGACGCGAAGATCCGGCGGATCAAGCGGATTCCGCGCACGAGCGGCTGCACATCCTCCGCGACCGACAGTAGATTCGGATCGATGAGCGGCGCGGCGAGCGGGTCGGGGCCGCCGAGCGTGATGCGCCCGCGGCTGCGCGGATAGAGTCCGACGGGGCTGGTCGCGAATCCATGGCCGATCGGGAACGGGAACGAGGGCGCCGGGCGCCTCGCGGGCTGAAAGACGAGCTGCACGTCCGGACGGTCGAGCCCCGGCACGCTCTTCACGAATGCGGCGGACTCGAAGATGTTGTTCGCGAGCGGTCCCTGTCTCAACAGCAGATACTCGGCGATGTTCACGAGATTGCGCGGCATGGCGCGCGAGGAGATCCCGTACGAGGACGCTTCGTCGGTCGCCATGTGCACGGGGCTCGCCAGGTGATCGTGCAGATTGCGGCCGACGCCTGCGAGCTGGTGCTTGAGCTCGACACCGACCGACTCGAGGTGCTCCCCGTCGCCGATACCGGAGAGCATCAGAAGCTGCGGCGAGTGGATCGAGCCTGCCGAGAGGACGATCTCGCGCCGCGCCGCCAACTTCACCGGCCCGCCCGGCCCGCTGATCGCTTCGACCGCCGCGGCGCGGCGGCCCTCGAGAACGATTCGTGTCGCGCGCGCGTTCGTGAGAACCGTGAGATTGCGGCGCGCCATCGCGGGCCGCAGCATCGCGCTCGCGGTGGTCTCGCGCGTGCCTCCGCGGATCGAGAGCTGGCGCAACGCCATGCCCTCGGTCTCCCCGCCGTTCAGATCGTCGCGCGCCGGAAAGCCGAGGCTCTTCAACGCGTCGAAGAACGCGAAATTCAGTGGGTTCGGGCGCGTGACGCTGCGCACATTGATCGGTCCGCCGCGGCCGTGGTAGGGCGAATGCCCGAAGTTCTCGTTGTTCTCGCTGCGGCAGAAATACGGCAGGACCTCGCGGAAGCTCCAGCCCTTCGCTCCCGCGCTCGCCCAGTCGTCGTAATCGCGCGGATGGCCGCGAAAGTACACCATCCCATTGATGAGCCCAGAGCCCCCGAGGCCGCGCCCGCGCGGCACCGGAATCGCCCGGTCGTTCAAGTGCGGCTGTGGCTGGGTCTCAAACCTCCAGTTGAGCTCCGGCGAGCGCTGCGCCATGACGATCGCGGCCGGCACGTCCACGTAGGTGCTCCTCCCCGACCCTCCGGCCTCGAGCAGACACACCGTCCGACTCGAGTCCTCCGAAAGCCGGGCCGCCAGCGCGCAGCCAGCGGTCCCTGCGCCGATCACGATGAAATCGTAGCTTTGCTCAGCCTCGGCCATTAACGCCCCGCCTCAACGCATGAGCTCGAGCGGCTGCGGCAGCTTCGCGAGCAGCTCGTCGCCGAACTCGGCATCGATGTGGAAGAAGGCGAGCCGCGCAGGCCGGTCGGAGCGGTTCTCCCACGCGTGGTCCGTTCCGCGCTGCACGACCACGTCGCTCTGTTTGAGAGTCACCTCGCTATCGTCGAGGATCAGCACGACTTCGCCCTCGATGACGACCACGTAGTCGAGGGTCTTCGTCCGGTGCATCACCGTGCGCTTACCGCCATCCCGAGGCGGATAGATATCGATGATGCGCAGCAGATGGCCTGCGACCGGCATGATCGTGAACGGACGCTCGTTCGGCTCGCGCGCTTCGACGGAGGTGAGGAGGGGGACGGCCCGCGGCGCGTTCCAGATCTCGAAGAAATCAGCGCCGACGGACGGGCCGTGCATCGGGTGATTCTGCGGGGGCGGCCCGTCGGAGAGAGCGACGGACTTGCCGTGCTCGTCATGGCCGGTGACGACGCGTCGGACGGGTGTTGCCATCGATATCTCCCCAGGGTCGCGGATGATCAGGCCGCCCAGCCGGAGTCGATTCCGTAGGGAAGGGCGGTGCCGATCGCCCAGACTTCCTCGAGGGTTCCGGCGCGCACCTTGAACGCTTCGTACGCCAGCATGCTGTTCGGCCACCTGAACGGCAGCTCTCCGTCCCCGCGGCGGATATCGCCCGGGTGATCGAACAGCACATGACACAGGACGATTCCGCGCTCCTCGTCGACGATCGGAAAGCGCCGCGCGCGCAGCGCTTCGATGTACCCGTAGTGGCCCGCCGTCATCTGCTCGGCGACCCCGAGCGCACGGTGAGCGTCGCGCCGGTCGAGTTGCGCGGCGTCCATGCGGCTGTCGAGGACGCCGTTCACGAGGCGCCGGCACTCCTCGGCCACCGGCAGAGCGCTGCCGTCGCTCTGCTCGATCGCATCGAAATAGAGGTGGGCGATCTCGATGAGCCGTGCGCGCGAGGTGCGCTGTCCGGCTGGCAGGATCTCGTGAAATCCCTTGTGCGCCTGGGCCACGACCGCCGGCTCGAAGAAGCTGCCGCCGCCGCGCACGACCAGCGTCTCGATCTCGCTGATCAGGCGACCCTCGATGCGCAGGCGCACGCCGTGGATCGCGTCGGCGCCCATCTCATCGATCACGCCCCAGTACTCGACATTCCCGCTCGCGATATCGGCGAAACAATGTCCCGCGCGCGATGCCGCGCCTGCCCGGCCGACGCCGCGAATCGTCCGCCACAGCCCAACCCCGAGCGGCAGCTCGCGCGTGTTCTCGGTGCAGCGCAGCGTCGGCGCGATCGGCAGCGGCCGTGCATCTCGCGCGGCGAGCGCATCGAGGTAGCGGTCCATCGCGGCGATCAGCCGCTCGCGCTCGCCTGCGGATCGCTCGGAGGTCATGGCGCCGGCGCCGATCCGGGAGCCGTACGTCAGGGCTGCACGGAAAGCATCTGGACGATATCGGTTCCATCCGCTGCGTGGTGCGCGGCGCCCATCACTGTGACCCCTGGCTTGAGCAGCGACGCATTGCCCTGCTCGATGACCGTGATGTGCGTCGTCGGCGCGACGTCGATGTTCTGTGCGCCGCCCTTGTAGGTGATGTGCAATACCGCACCCGAAGCCGAGCCCTTCGCGGTGCGCACCTCGCCGTGCGTCTCGGTCGTGATGTTGCCGTTCGTCATGGTCGTGTTCGGCGGCCCCATCGGATTGTGGCCCTCACCGGCTCCACGCATGCTCTCGGGGAAAATGTGGCATTCCGTGGCATAAAGCTTGCCGTCGCGGCCCTTGACGGCCGTGCAGCCGACGAATTTGCCCGCGCTGAGGTCGCTCACCGTGCCGCGCCGGCTCGTCGTGATGCTCGCCGAAGGCGCAAGCTGGTAAGTGGCGGTCGTGCCGCCAGCGCCGCGAATCAGGAATTCCCGTCCATCCACGCGCTCGACCGTGCCGGAGATGCGCGTCATGCCCTGAAAGGGATTCGCCGGCGCGGCCGCGGCAAAGGACGGTAATGCCAGCAACGCGACGCAGGCGCTCAGCAGCAGCTCGTTCGTGCGCACGAGTGATCTCCCTCGGGGGCGAGCCCCGGGCCGGAATGCAATGCCGCTTTCAGCGGCTCCCCGGCCGCCGATGGTATCACTCGATCGCGATCGTGACGCCGCTCGCGTTGCCGCTGCTCAGGTCGATCACCGAGGAGGCGGGCTGGCGGCTCAACGTGCCCGCAGGGTCCGAGGAATTCCACACCCACGCCTCGGCGCCGTACTGGTTGGTATTCGAGGCGCTCCCGCCACCGTCTCCCGGCACGGAGCTGAAGAGGGCGGCGGCGCTCTGGGCCGTGCCGAGATACGCATCGAGCGGCGCGACGGCGACGAGCGCGCCGTTCTGCGTGAGCAGGAGCTCGCCCCGATCGTACTTGCCCGGAGCTGCGACGGTCACGGTCCCGGAAATGCTGCCGGCGCTCGTGCCGCTCGGCAAAGGAATCGCGGCGACCGTGAAAGGCGTCGGCGTTGCCTGCGCCACGCTCGCGGTTGGCCCGACCGTCGTGCTGAGGGGACCATCACCGTAGAGCGGTGTGGAGGCGGCGATCTGATAAGCGCCCGCCCCCTCGGCAGGTATGGCGCTCGTGAGCGCCACGGCTCCCCCGGAGACATACGCGCCGTACTGGAGGATCGCCGCGGAGAGGTACTGAGCCGAATCGAATGCCCCGGTGAACGGATCGATCGGGTAGGCCTCGATCAGGTAGGGCACCTCGCCCGAGGACGGTATCGTTTGATAGAACGCGACGTAAGCGCCGGGGGGCGACACGCTGCTGCCCGCGGCGAGCTGCACGGGGAACGCCGTGGCGGGCGTGAGCGCCACGCCGAAGGAGAGAGGGCTCGCGGAGGCGGCATTGCCCGACGTGACCGGCACACCTGTGATGACGACCGTCGCGATGCCGGGACCTGCGATGACCAGATCGTATTGCTCGGTCGAGCTCGCTGGGAGCGGATACAGCACGAAGCTACCAGTGGAGGAGAGCGGCGCGCTCTCGACGATCACGTGCCGCGACCCGTCGCTGCTCAGGGTCTCGGCGGATACTTCGATCCCGCCCGTGCCGGCCGGCAGCCCCGAGACATCGACTGTACCGGCGATCGATCCCGCCTGCGCGAGGTTGTATCCCGCGATGTGTGGGATCAGCAGGAATCCCGGCTGTCCGCCGATGAGGTAGGGCGCGATATCGCGCGATGCGTCGAAGTCGACGGCGAGGCTGCTCGTCGCCGCGCTGACGGAGCTCGAACAAGTTCCGGTCGTTGGATCGTAAGTCTGATTGTAAGCGCAGCTCGAGGCGAAGTTGGTCGAGCTCGAGGCAACGCACGTCCCCGTCGCCGAATCGTAGGCCGTGCCTGCCGCGCAGGCCGTGGAGCCCGTCGTGGAGCCCGTCGTGGAGCCGAGCGTCGTCGTTGCGAACGCCGTCGTTCCGAGCCCGGACGTCGCTCCGACGGTAATGCAAGAGCCGAGCAGCGAATCAAAGAACTGGCCGGAGACGCAGTCGGCCTTCGTCTGTCCGCCGAACGCGCAGTCCGTCGAGCCCGTGGAACCCTCGCCCCCATTCGATGACGTCGAGGCGCAGGCGAGTGCAGCGATGGCGGCCTGCTGAGAGCTCGCGACCGTGAGGCTCACGGCGAACGCGACACCCTGCGCTGCGTTCGGCACCGCGAGGGGCAGTCGATGCAGGGCGCCGCTCGAGTCGGTGTAGTCCACCTCATCGTTGAACGCGACGCCCGCCGATCGAGCGCTGCCGGTGAGCGACTCGTTCGCATCCGTCAGCGTGATCCGCATCTGGCTGTAGGTTCCCTGCGGCACCTGCAAGCTGCTCGCGAACTGCGCCAGCGCGCCGTTCGTGACAGCGGCGAGATCGATCGTTTGAGGGCTGGAAAGCGTGTACTGCTTCCAGGCACTGTCCTCGGGACCCGCCGTTGCGCTCGTATTGAACGCGACCTGCTGCAACGTCACCCAGACATGCTGGTAGCTGGCGGGCACGTTGCCGGTTGCCGAGACGCTCGTCTGCGGCTGACAGGCCGCCAGCGCAAGGCCCGCGAGAAGACAGAATGCGGGCAGAGCGAACGTGTGCCGGATATCCAAGACCTACCTCACCGCCCATGCGCCCGAGCGCTGCCGGCGCTCACCGGCCTCATAGCCTATGCCACGGAAGCAGACCGTGTCGACCGTGCCAGGCGGTGTGCGCTCAGCGCTTCGACGGACGCCTCGCCGTACGCCGCGCTTTGAGCCGCCCGCCATCCTCGCCGATGTCATAATCATCGAAATCGCTGGTGAGCTCCGCGGTGCGCTTCTCCTCGAGCAGTTGCTCGAGACGGCGCCACGCGGGGTCCCCGTCCCTCTGCCCGCGGCGCTTCGCGAGATCGAGGTCCTTGATGACCCTGTCGAGGTCTTCCGCGTCCTCGCCGAGGGGCTCGTCGGCATCCTCGTCCTCGAACTCGTCCGATTCAGGCTTCTCGCTCACGTTCAAAGAGCTTACCGGATCAGTTGATTCATCTCGAAGATCGGCAGGAGCATGGCAAAAACGATGCCCATCACGATGACACCCATCAGCACGATGAGCAGCGGCCCGAGCAGTCCGACCATGGCGGTGAGCAATCCATCGAGCTCGCGTTCCTGGCTCGCGGAGGCCTGCTCGAGCATACTTTCGAGCTCGCCGCTCGCCTCGCCGCTCGAGATGAGGTGAACCGTCATCGGCGGAAAGAGGCGGCTCGCGGCGAGCGAACGACCGATCGGCGCGCCCTCGCGCACGCGCTGGGACGTCTCGACGATCGCATCGTGCATGGGCAGGTTCGTGACGACTTCCCCTGCGATCCGCAGCGCTTCGAGCACGGGCACGGCGCTCGCCGTCAGGATGCTGAGAGTGCGTGTGAAGCGCGCCGTATTGAATCCGCGGGCGAGCTTGCCGGCGAGGGGGAGCGCGAGCAGCAGCCGGTGGAAGCGGCGGCGCGGCACGGGTTTACGCAGCAAGCGCGACACGAGCACTACCGCGATCACTGCGACGACGAGCAGCGCGAGCCCGTAGGAGCGCAGCAGGCCGCTCAACGCGATGAGTGCCCGGGTCGCCAGCGGCAGCTGCGCATGCGTCGATTGGAAGACCGCGACGACCTTCGGCACCACGTACGCGAGCAGGCCCGAGACGATGGCGAAGCACATCACGGTGAGCACGATCGGGTAGAGCATCGCCCCGAGAATCTTCTGGCGCATCTCCTCGCGGCTCTCCGTGTAGTCGGCAAGCCGCTCGAGCACCCGATCGAGATGTCCGGACTGCTCCCCGGCTGACACGGTGGCTCGATAGATCTCCGGAAACACGCGCGGGAACTCAGCGAAGCCGTCCGCGAGCGTGTGCCCCTCCATCACGCGCGAGCGCACGCCGAGGATGATGCTTTGCACACGCGGCTTCTCCGTCTGCTGAGAGACGGCGAGCAGGGATTCCTCGAGCGGCAGGCCCGCCCGCACGAGCGTTGCGAGCTGGCGCGTCAACAGGGAGAGATCGGCGGCCGAAACGCGCCGAACGAGGCTGAAGCCCGCCTCGCGCTTCGCCTCGCGCTGAGCGACTTCGCTGACGGAGACGGGCAGGAGCTGCCGTTCGCGCAGGAGCTGGCGCACCTGGCGGGCGGTGTCGCCCTCCAGGACCCCCTTGCGCTCATGTCCCCCGGTGTCGAGGGCGGTGTACTCGAACGCGCCCATTGCCGCCGCGGTCCGTCAGTCCTCCCGAGTCACACGCAGCACTTCCTCGAGCGTCGTCTCTCCGGCGAGCACCTTCGCCCGCCCGTCCTCGCGGATGGAGGGCGTGAGCGTGCGCGCGTAGCGCTCGAGCTCGTGCTCGGCCGCGCCGTCATGGATCATCGTACGCATCGTGTCATCCACGATGACGAGCTCGTAGACGCCGCTGCGGCCGCGGTAGCCGCCGCCGGCGTCCCGCCCGGGGCGGTACAACGTCGGTGCGGGATCCTGCGGGCGCAGATTGAGGAGCCGGCGCTCGTACTCGCCGGCCTGGAAGGGCTGCTTGCTGTCGGGATTGAGCACGCGCACCAGGCGCTGAGCGAGAACACCGATGAGGCTCGAAGAGAGCAGAAACGGCTCGATGCCCATGTCGCGTAAGCGCGTGACGGCCCCAACCGCGGTGTTCGTGTGCAGCGTCGAGAGTACGAGGTGGCCCGTGAGGCTCGCCTGCACGGCGATCTGCGCGGTCTCGAGGTCGCGGATCTCCCCGACCATCACCACGTCGGGATCCTGCCGCAGGATTGCACGCAGCCCGCGCGCGAAGGTCATCTCGACCTTCGTGTTCACCTGCATCTGGCCGATTCCGTCGATGTAGTACTCGATCGGGTCCTCGACGGTCATGATGTTGCGGGTGTGATCGTTCAGGCGCTCGAGCGCCGCGTACAGCGTCGTGGTCTTCCCCGACCCGGTCGGCCCCGTCACGAGCAGGATGCCGTGCGGCTTGAAGATCAGCTCGTCGATCAGCTTCTCGGTCTTCGGGTCCATGCCGAGGGAGTTGAGGTCGAGCCTTCCGGCCTGCTTGTCGAGAATTCTGAGCACGACGCGCTCACCGTGGCCCGAAGGGACCGTGGAGACCCGCACGTCCACCGCCCGGCCGGCGATGCGCAGTCCGATGCGCCCGTCCTGCGGGAGGCGCTTCTCGGCAATGTCGAGCTTCGACATGACCTTGATGCGGGAGACGACGAGCGGCGCCACGGCGCGCTTCGACTGGAGCACCTCGCGCAGCACCCCGTCGACGCGAAACCGCACGACGAGCCGGTTCTCGAACGGCTCGATGTGAATGTCGGAGGCATTCTCCTTCACCGCCTGGGTGAGTACCGCGTTGATGAGCCGGATGATCGGCGCGTCATCCTCGCTCTCCAGCAGGTCGGCCTGCTCTGGCAGCTCCTGAGCGAGGTGTGCGAGGTCGGTCGTGTCCTCGATCCCCTCCACCGCTTGCATCGCGTCCGAGCCGGCCTCGTACGCTTGGCGCAGCAGCGCATCGAATACCGCCTCCTCGACTCGCTCCACCGTCAGAGGCAGACGCAGGAAGCGGCGAACCTCCGCGAGGGCGAACGGTGAGGCGCCAGCCCGGTACGCACACCGCGCGCTGCCGTTGGCGATCTCCTGGACCAGTACCCCGTGGCGCTTCGCATAAGCGAACGAGAGGCGACGCTCCGGGGCGGCTCCGGCGACCGCCGGCGGTGTCGCGGCGCCTGACTCGCGTGCAACCGCCACGGCAGGGGCAGCCGGGGCGTCCTCGGCGGAGAGTGGCGCGCGGCGCGCGGGGGGCCGGGCCGAGAATGGCGGAAGCGCCGGAGCGGAGCGGGCGAGATCGGTCATTGCGTTCCTTGCGGCTTCGCCTGCGAGTCGGGGGCCTTGTTCCCTGGATCGCCGCGCGTCGGGGGTTGCTGTGCGGCGTTCTTGCCCGGCGGGGCAGGCACGGGAATGGGCGCGATGTCGCAGCAGTCGTTGAAGTTCGGGGCCGGGACCCCTTTCGGCGGCGGTGGCAGGACCGAGGAGTTGGCTCCCCGCACGAGCGGCACCAGCTCCTTTGCGCCGACCGCCTTCTGCTCCTTGCGGATGAACTCATACTCGGCGTCCGTCGCGAGGCCGGCGTCCCGGCTGTCGTGCAGAATCGTCGCGCGGATGAAGATCATCATGTCCTTCTTCTGAAGCGTCCCGGTGCGGTCCTGGAACAGCTGTCCGAGCAGCGGGATATGCGAGAGCAGCGGCACGCCGGTCGCGTTGCGGTCGTACTCGTTGCTGATGAGGCCACCGATCACGAGGATGCCGCCATCCTCGATCAGCACCTGGGTGGTCACCGTGCGCTTCTGCGTCGTCGGGTTGACCGTGCTCCCCCCCTGACCCTCGGCGGCCAGCGTGCTCGTCGGGATGACGCTCGAGCTCTCGATGTCGATCTTGAGAATGAGGTTGTCGTTGTTGATATCGGGTGTGATCTTGAGGATCGTTCCCACCGTCTCGTTCTGGATCGTCTGGAACGGCGTGACGCTGCCGGCGACCGCGGTGCTCGCGTTCGTGTACTGGCCGGTGACGAACGGAACCTCTTCGGCGACCTCGAGCTTCGCCTCTTGGTGATCCATCGTGACCGTGGAAGGTGTCGCGATGATGTTCGAGTCGTCGTTGCTCTGCAGCGCACGCAGCATGGCCGCGAAGCTGACGCCGGTCTTGGCGAGTCGGCCGAGCGCGACCGTCGTGCCGTTCACGAGCCCTGTCGAGGGCAGATTCGTCGGGTTGATGATGGAGTCGGCGAGATCGATGAGACTCGCGCCGCCGACCGGCGTGAGGAACGTCGCTCCCGGGATGGTCGATCCCTGCGAATAGATGGCCCAGTTCACACCGAGCTCTGTCGCCTTGTCGAAGTCCACGTCCACGATGATCGCCTGGACGAGCACCTGCGCGCGGCGGATGTCGAGGCGATCGACGATCGCGTTGATGTCGCGCATCAACTTCGGCGGCGCCGTGATGACGAGCGCGTTGTTCTGCTCGTCCGCCCAGATCTCGGTTGCGTTGCCCGCCTGGCTCGCTGCCGCGCCGGCGCGGGCCCCGCCGCTTTGCGCCTGCTCCTGTCCCGTGATCTGCTGCTTGAGCAGCGGAGCGAGCTTCTTGGCGTCCTCGTAATGCAGGTAGCGGACCTGGGTATCGCCGCCCTGGGCAGCCGGGGTATCGAGATGCGCGATGATCGCCTTCGCCCGCAAGCGCTGTGTCGCATCGCCGCTCAGCAGGATACTGTTCGAGCGCTCGTCGGCGACGATCTTGAGCGGCGTGCCGCCGGGCTCGCTCTGCCCCCGTCCTTGAAAAATCGAGCTCACGATCCGAGCGACCTCGATCGCCGAGGCGTTCTGCATCGGCATCACGTCGACATCCGAGGTATTCGACTCATCGATCCTCTGCACGATCCGCATGATGCGATTCACGTTCGCGGCGCGGTCCGAGATGATGAGGATGTTCGCCTGCGGGTAGGCGGTGAGGTCGCCCTGCGGCGGAACGAGCGGGCGCAGCACCGGCACGAGCTGGGCTGCGCTCACGTTCTTTACCTGCACGACCTGCGTGACGAGCTCGTCCGACGTCGAGCTCACGGTTCCGGGCAGGTTGAGGCCGGTGAAGTAGCGCTGGTTGACATCGGGCGTCACCTTCACGACGTCGCCCTGCTCGATCGCGACGAATCCGTGGACCTGCAGGATGTTGAGGAACATCTGGTAGAACGCATCGGGTGACATCGGCATCGAGGCATAGGTCGTCACCTGTGCGCGCACCCGCGGGTCCATGATGATCGTCTTGTGGGTGACCATCTGGACCGCTTTGGCGATCTGGCTGATGTCCGTGTTGACGAAATTCGGCGTGATGCGCTGGCTCGAGGTGGCCTGGGCATGGGCGGATGACCCCGGGCCCACGGGGGTCACGGCCACCGCGAGAGCGAAGGCGAGTGGCGTCAGCAATCCGCATCGATTCATCAAAGTCCCCCGAACGCGCCGTGCCGTGCGGTCAGTAGCGAGCCCGCGGTTGCGGCGGCGTACCGAAGTTCGGAGGTCCCGCTCCGGGGGGCGCCGTCTGCGTCGGGCCACCGGATTGGCCCTCACCGCCCTCGAGCTGGTCGGCCTCGGAGGCGATCTGCGACATATTCAAGCTGAGATCTTGCGTCCGGCCGTTGCGCATGACTGTGACGTGCGCCTCGCTCGCGGATGCCAGGGTGTTGAAAATCTCCTCACTGCGGGCGGGATCATCGAGCGGGGTGCCATTGATGGCCGTGACGAGGTCGCCCGGCCGCAGTCCGAGACGCAGGAACGCCTGCCGGTTGCGTCCCGGGTACACCCGATAGCCGCGCTGCTTGCCTCCAGCGAAGACAGGCTGCGGGCGGATCACATTTGCAATGGCTCCGGGGTTCTCGGTGATGAGTTCCCGCACCCGCTCGGCCGCGAAGGAGGGGGGTGCCGGGAGCATCTGCGCCGCGCCGCTTTGCTGGACCTGCTGCGGCAACAGGAGCGATTCGAGGCTGCCGTTGCGTTCCAGCAGCACGCGGTCCTGGTAGACGGCATGCAGCCGCGCACCACCCGGTACGTTGTCGCCGACCGCATACAGCAGGACGGAATTGAAGTTCGGCCCGAGGATCGCGAGGCCCGCTTTCGGGTTGGGCTCCGCGAGAGTCCCGCTGAGCACAAGAGGTATGCTCGTTCGAGGCGCATTCGCCGCATTGACCGGCGCTGCGGCAGGGGATGCGCCGAAGAGGTGCGCGTGGGTGATCGCCACCACGTCGAGGGCGCGCCTGGTGACGGCCGGGGCCTGCGGCTGGGCAGCCGCGCTCGGCGGGGCGCCGACTCCGGCCAGGCGCGTGACGATGAGCGCCGCCTGCACGCCGAGCGCGAGCGCGAGCACCCACACGGCCGCCTGCGGAGCACGGGAGCGCAGCGTGCTGAGCAGCTTCTCTGGTGTGTGCATCGCGTCGAGCCAGGAGCTTACGGCATTCATCGTCAAGCGGAACGATCCTCTTGAGGACCCATGAGGTGGGGCAATCATACGAGGGCCATGCTTTGGCCCTCAAGCCGAGGTACTGCGGGGCACTTGTGCTCGCGTTTGGGGCACCCTATAAAGACAGGATGTCCCGCCAGGACCCGCACCCCGCCCGTCCGGATGCCGGCGTCGTCGTCGAGGAGTCGCGGCCGGAAGTCAAACAGCCGCCGCTCTACCGAGTGATCCTGCTCAACGACGACTACACGCCGATGGAGTTCGTGGTCGACGTGCTCGAGAAGTTTTTCTCGATGAACCGCTCGACGGCGACCCGCATCATGCTGGAGGTGCACACGAAGGGGAAGGGGGTATGCGGAGTCTTCACTTACGAGATCGCGGAGACTAAGGTGGCCCAGGTGACGACCTACGCTCGGGACCACCAGCATCCGCTCATGTGCACGCTGGAAGAGGCCTGAGGCGCCTCATGATGACCGGACTTACGAATTCGGTGTGGAGATAACGTGCTGTCCAACGAGCTCGAGTACTGTCTGAACGATGCGTTCCACCAGGCGCGCGAGGCGCGCCACGAGTACCTCACCGTCGAGCACCTGCTGCTTGCGATCCTCGACACCCCGAAGGTGCGGGAGATCCTGCGCGCGTGCGGCGCGGATCTCGCAAAGCTCAAGCAGGAGCTGAAGGACCACCTGGATCAATCGACGCCCCGGCTCGAGGAAGCGGAGGAGCGTGAGGTGCAGCCGACGCTCGGCTTCCAGCGCGTGCTGCAGCGCGCGTGCTTTCA
This sequence comes from Steroidobacteraceae bacterium, assembly GCA_050738595.1. Lineage (GTDB taxonomy): Bacteria > Pseudomonadota > Gammaproteobacteria > Steroidobacterales > Steroidobacteraceae > JASHUC01. The sequence continues at coordinate 15,298 of JBOHZR010000144.1, forward strand.
CGTGCAGTCGAGCGGCAAGAAGGAGGTCGGGGTCGGGAACGTGCTCGTCGCGATCTTCAGCGAGAAGCAGAGCCACGCGGTCTATCTACTCAACCGCCAGCACGTCACGCGCCTCGACGTCGTGAACTACATCTCCCACGGCCTCTCGAAGGTCGCCGAGGAGAAGACGGACAAGGAGGAGACGGGCCCCGAGGCGGAGCGCGATCCGGAGGGCAGCGGCACCGCGCTCGAGAAATACACCACCAACCTCAACCGCATGGCCCAAGAGGGCCGCATCGATCCGCTCATCGGGCGCAAGCTCGAGGTCGAGCGCACGATCGAGATCCTCTGCAGGCGGCGCAAGAACAACCCGCTCTACGTCGGTGAGGCGGGCGTCGGCAAGACGGCGATCGCCGAGGGGCTCGCGCGGCTCATCGTCGAGGGGAAGGTTCCCGAGGTGCTCGCGGACTGCGCGATCCATGCGCTCGACATGGGCGCGCTGATCGCCGGCACCAAGTACCGCGGCGACTTCGAGAAGCGCTTGAAGGGCGTCATCACCGAGCTCAAGAAGCAGCCGGGCGCGATCCTCTTCATCGACGAGATCCACACCGTGATCGGTGCGGGCGCCGCCTCGGGCGGGGTGATGGATGCCTCGAATCTCATCAAGCCCGTGCTCACGAACGGGGAGATCCGCTGCATCGGCTCGACGACGTACCAGGAATATCGAGGAATTTTCGAGAAGGACCACGCGCTCGCGCGCCGCTTTCAGAAGATCGACGTGACGGAGCCGTCCGTGCAGGAGACGATCGAGATCCTGCAGGGCCTGAAGTCGCGCTTCGAGGAGCATCATGCGATCAAGTACGCGGACGATGCGCTCAAGGCCGCCGCGGAGCTCGCCGCCCGCCACATCACCGACCGGCATCTGCCCGACAAGGCGATCGATGTCGTCGACGAGGCCGGAGCGCGGCTGCGATTGAAGCCGCTCGAGGAGCGCGAGGAGACGGTCGAGGTGCGACACATCGAGGACGTCGTCGCGCGCATGGCCCGGATCCCGGCGAAGAGCGTGTCGACATCCGACCGGGAGGTGCTGAAGAACCTCGAGCGCAATTTGAAGCTCGTCATCTTCGGTCAGGATCGGGCGATCGAGGCGCTCGCGGCGTCGATCAAGATGGCGCGCTCGGGACTCGGCGACCAACACAGGCCGGTCGGCAGTTTCCTGTTCGCCGGCCCGACCGGCGTCGGCAAGACCGAGGTGACCCGCCAGCTCGCCATCACGATGGGGATCGAGCTCATCCGCTTCGACATGTCGGAGTACATGGAGCGGCACACCGTCTCGCGCTTGATCGGCGCCCCGCCGGGATACGTGGGCTTCGATCAGGGCGGGCTCCTCACCGAGGCCATCAGCAAGCATCCTCACTGCGTGCTGCTGCTCGATGAGATCGAGAAGGCTCACCCGGACGTCTTTAATCTTCTCCTGCAGGTGATGGACCACGGGACGCTTACGGACAACAACGGCCGCAAGGCCGACTTCCGGCACGTCATCATCGTGATGACGACGAATGCGGGAGCCCACGAGATGAACCGGGCTTCGATCGGCTTCATGCACTCCGACAACTCGACGGACGGCATGGAGGCGGTGCGGCGCCTGTTCTCACCGGAGTTTCGCAACCGGATCGATGCGATCATCCAGTTCGCGTCGCTCGAGGCCGCGACGATTCAGCGCGTCGTCGACAAGCTCGTGCTCGAAGTGGAGATGCAGCTCGAGCAGAAGGGCGTCAGCCTGACGTTCGATGATGCGGCGCTCGCCTGGGTGGCCGAGAAGGGCTACGACCCGAAGATGGGGGCGCGTCCCATGGCGCGCATCATCCAGGAGTTCATCAAGCGCCCGCTCGCCGAGGAGCTGCTTTTCGGACGGCTGGCCGGCGGCGGCCAGGTGCACGTCACGGTCTCGAAGGACGGCAGCAAGCTCGAGCTCGAATGTGCGCCACTGCCTCAGGAAGTACCGGCTTAGCGCCCTCGGTGCTTAGCGCCCTCGGTAGATAATCCGGCCCTTGCTGAGGTCGTACGGCGTCATTTCGACCGTGACCTGATCGCCCGTGAGGATGCGGATGTAGTTCTTGCGCATCTTGCCGGAGATGTGCGCGGTCACGACGTGGCCGTTCTTCAGCTTCACGCGGAATGTGGTATTGGGCAAGGTCTCGACGACCTCGCCTTCCATCTGAATCGCGTCTTCTTTTGACATGAGGGCGCGCATTCTGCCCGGAAAGGCTGCGCGCGCGCAACGCTAGGGCGCGGGAATGTGCGCGCGCAGCAGAGCCTGGAACTCGGAGCGCGGGAGAAGCCGGCTGCCGAGGCTCTCGAGATGCCGCGACGGAAGCTGACAATCGATCACGGCGATCGCCTCGGTCCGGCACAGCTCGACGAGCCGGGCGAGCGCGACCTTCGAGGCGTCCCGCTCGCGGGCGAACATCGACTCGCCGAAGAACACGGCTCCGAGCCGCACGCCATACAGCCCCCCTGCCAGCCGGCCCTCGAGATAGGCCTCGACGCTGTGCGCGTGGCCTTGCCGGTGCAGCTCGAGATAGGCCGCACGCATCTCGCGGGTGATCCAGGTCCCAGCGCCCGCTGCGCGGGGCGCTGCGCAGCCCTCGATCACCGCTGCGAAGTCATGGTCGATGCGCGTCGCGAATCCGCCGTTGCGCAGCGTCTTCGCGAGGCTGCGAGCGCAGCGGAACTCCTGCGGGAACAGCACCGCCCGCGGATCGGGGGACCACCAGAGCACCGGCTGGCCCGGGGAGTACCAGGGAAAGATGCCGCGTCGATAGGCGGCGAGCAGTCTGGCGGCCGAGAGATCGCCGCCGGCCGCGAGCAGTCCGGGCGGCTCGTCGAGCGCGCGCTCGAGCGGCGGGAAGCGCTCCGGGGCATCCTGAGGCGACAGCCACGTGATGGTCTTCATGGCGGCGGGTCCTTGCCGGCTACCTCGGCACGAGCGCCAATGACCTCCTCGCCACGGCGATCGCGAAAGGGCACATGCGTCTGGATCTCGGCGGCATAGGCATCGACCGCCTCCCCTTCGCGCTCGAGGTACTCGCGGATCGCCGTGCGGAATCGCGCGTCGGTGATCCAGTGCGCCGACCAGGTGATCGCCGGCTCGAAGCCCCGGCTCACTTTGTGCTCGCCCTGCGTTCCGGGCTCGAAGCGCTCGATTGCGCGCTCGATGCAGAACTCGATGCCTTGGTGATAGCAGGTCTCGAAGTGCAGGCTGTGGTAGTCGGCGGCAGCGCCCCAGTAGCGGCCATAGAGCGCCGCGGGGCTCCAGAAGAAGATCGCAGCCGCTACCGGCCGGCCCGCGTGCAAAGCGATCTTGACCATCAGCGCGTCGCCGAGTGTGCGGGCGATCTCGCCGAAGAAGGCGCGTGTGAGATAGGGCTCGTGGCCGTGGCGCAGGAAGGTATCGCGGTGAAAGCCATACACGCGATCGAGCAGACGCGCGTCGAGCTCGGAGCCGAGACGCGTGTCGAAGGCGATGCCGGCCTCGGCGACCCGCCGCCGCTCGCGGCGCGCTTTCTTGCGCTTCTCGGCCGTGAAGGTTTCGAGGTACTGCTCGAAGCTCGCGTAGCCGCGGTTGCGCCAGTGGAACTGACAGTCCCGCCGCGCGAGCCAGCGCGCGTCCGAGAGCGCGGCGCGATCGCCCTCATCGAGGAACAGCGCGTGCACCGAGGAGAGCGAGGCGGCACGGGCCTCGGCCTCGACGGCCTCGATCAGACGGCGCCGGGTGCTCTCGCCGTCGAGGTCGGGGCGCACCAGCAGACGCGTCCCCGTGGCGGGAGTGAACGGAACACCGATCGTGAGCTTCGGGTAATACCGCCGCCCGAACCGCGTATAGGCCTGTGCCCAGCCGAAGTCGAAGACGAATTCCCCATACGAGTGGGACTTCACGAAGGCCGGCGCGGCGGCCGCGAGCCCCCGCTCGTCGCTGAGCACGATGTAGTGGGGGAGCCAGCCGGCCACCGGTCCGATGCAGCCCGTGTGCTCGAGAGCGGCGAGGAACTCGTGCCGCAGGAACGGACTCGCCGCTGCGGCGAGGCCGTTCCATTGGCCCCGATCGAGCTCATCGATGCTCGTGACGATGCGCGTCTTCATGCCTGGCTGAAATCCAGACTCTCGAGGTAGTGATCCGCATCGAGCGCCGCCATGCAACCCGAGCCCGCCGAGGTCACCGCCTGGCGATAGACCTGATCGGCAACATCGCCCGCCGCGAACACGCCAGGAACGCTCGTCGCGGTCGCGCCGCCCTCGAGACCGTTCCTGACCACGATGTAGCCGTTGCGCATCGCGAGCTGGCCCTCGAAGATGCCGGTGTTCGGCGAGTGGCCGATTGCGATGAACACGCCCGTCAAGTCGAGCTTGGCCGTGCCGCCGTGCTGCGTGGAGCGCACCTTAAGGCCATTGACCCCCGCGTCATCGCCGAGCACTTCCTCGACCGTGTGATTCCACAGGAACGAGACTTTTCCGGCGCGCTCGCGCTCCCTGAGCTGGCGCTGCAGGATCTTCTCGGCGCGCAGGCGGTCGCGTCGATGCACGAGCGTGACGTGCTCCGTGATGTGCGAGAGATAGAGCGCCTCCTCGGCAGCCGTATTGCCGCCGCCGACCACCGCGACGCGCTGGCCGCGAAAGAAGAACCCATCGCAGGTCGCGCAGGCCGAGACTCCGCGCCCGCGATAGCGCTCCTCGGAGGGCAGGCCGAGATATTTCGCGGTCGCGCCCGTGGCGATGATGAGCGCAGCGCAGGTATAGCGACCGGCATCGCCCGTGAGCTCAAACGGGCGCGCCGACAGTTGCACGGCGGCGATGTGATCATTGACGATCTGCGTCTCGAAGCGGCGGGCGTGCCGCAGCATCCGCTCCATCAGTTGAGGGCCCTTCAGCCCCTCAACATCGCCCGGCCAGTTGTCCACGTCGGTCGTCGTCATGAGCTGGCCGCCCTGCTCGACGCCCGTGACGAGAAGCGGCGCGAGATTCGCGCGCGCCGCATAAATGGCTGCGGTGTAGCCCGCGGGGCCGGAGCCGAGAATGATGAGCCGGCTGTGCCGTGACTGCGCCATGTATAATGGGCCTCCAAAACTGCTACGCACCCCAGGGAAATCGCGGCGCGCTCGCGGATACTCTCGCGGATACTGGCGTTGGGGAAGGGGAATTTGGCCGAGACGACCGCGCGGGGCGTCGCGCGTTTCACCGAGTCCGTGAGCCGCGGGCTGCGTGAGAGCGCGGCGATCGCGCTCGCCGTGGTGGCCCTCGTGCTGCTCGCGGCCCTTGCAAGCTACCACGCGAGCGATCCGGGATACTGGACCAGCGGCGCGAGCGGCGGGGTCGTTCACAATCGAATCGGGCCGATCGGTGCCCTGGTCGCCGATTTCTTTCTGGGCCTGTTTGGCTGCGCGGCTTATCTCTTTCCGCTGATGATCGGCGTTGCTGGGTGGACGCTGTTCCGCAACCGCAACCAGTCCCGGCGCCCCTCGCGCGTCGATGCGGCCGTGCGCATCGGAGGATTCCTGCTGCTGCTCGTCGCGAGCTGCGGGCTCACGACCCTGCACTGGGATCCGGGCGCTCTCGGGGACAAGACGGCGGGCGGCATCTTCGGACAGATCGTCGGGAGCGGACTCGCGTCCGGTCTCGGCGAGCTCGGCTCGACGCTGATCCTGATTGCCGCCTGGATGGCGGGCGTCTCGATCGCGTTCGGCGTCTCCTGGCTCACCGTCATGGACCGGCTCGGCTCGATGACATGGGCCGGCATCGGATGGGTGCGCGGCCGGCTGTCGACGGCTCGCGACATGGCCGAGGGCCGCGAGCGGCGCGAGCAGCGCAAGGAGACGGTGCAGACGGAGCAGAAGCGGGCCGCCGCCCGCGTGCCGCCGAGAATCGAGCCGCCGCCCGTTCATGTCGAGAAGAGCGAGCGCGTGGAGAAAGAGCGGCAGGTGCCGCTGTTCGAGCGGCCCAAATCGAACGAGCTGCCACCGCTCAACCTCCTCGATGATCCGCCGGCGCGGGAGCCTTCGTACTCCCCGGAAGCGCTCGAGGCGATGTCCCGTCTCGTGGAGATCAAGCTGCGTGATTTCGGGGTCGACGCCGAGGTCGTCGCGGTGCAGCCGGGACCGGTGGTCACGCGTTTCGAGCTGCGCCCCGCGCCCGGCGTGAAAGCGAGTCAGATCACCGGGCTCGCGAAGGATCTCGCGCGTGCGCTCTCGGTCATGAGTGTCCGCGTCGTCGAGGTGATTCCCGGCAAATCGGTGATGGGTCTCGAGATCGCAAACGAGAAGCGCGAGCTCGTGACACTCGGGGAGATCCTCCGCTCCAAGGCCTATGATGCCCTCGGCACGCCGCTCGCGCTCGCACTCGGCAAGGACATCGGCGGCCAGCCGGTCGTCGCAGATCTCGCGCGCATGCCGCATTTGCTCATCGCCGGTACGACGGGCTCGGGCAAGTCCGTCGCGATCAACGCGATGGTGCTGTCGCTGCTGTACAAGGCGACTGCCGAGCACGTGCGCCTCATCATGATCGACCCGAAGATGCTCGAGCTCTCCGTCTACGAAGGCATTCCACACCTGCTCGCGCCCGTCGTGACGGACATGAAGCACGCCGCCAACGCACTGCGCTGGTGCGTGGCGGAGATGGAGCGGCGCTACCAGCTGATGGCGGCGCTCGGCGTGCGCAACATCGCGGGCTTCAACCGGGACGTGCAGCAGGCGATCGACCGGGGCAAACCGATCCGCGATCCGGTGCTGACGCAGCGCGCGGCGAATGACCCGACGATCGATCAAACGCAGATCCCGGACCTGACGCCGCTTCCCTATACCGTCGTCATCATCGACGAGCTTGCCGATCTCATGATGATCGTGGGGAAGAAGGTCGAGGAGCTCATCGCCCGGCTCGCGCAGAAGGCCCGCGCTTCCGGAATCCACTTGGTGCTCGCCACGCAGCGGCCGTCGGTCGATGTGATCACGGGACTCATCAAGGCCAACATTCCTTGCCGCATCGCATTCCAGGTCTCAGCCAAGGTCGACTCGCGCACCATCCTCGATCAGATGGGCGCGGAGACACTGCTCGGGCACGGCGACATGCTGTACCTGCCTGCTGGCACCTCGATGCCCACCCGTGTGCACGGGGCATTCGTGTCGGATCAGGAGGTGCACCGGGTCGTCGAGGCGCTGAAGAAATCGAGCAGCGCGCCGACGTATATCGAGGAGGTGCTCTCGGGTCCGAGCGCGCCCATTCCCGGGCTGCCGGGAGAGGACGGCGAGAGCGGCACGGGCGAGGAAGGCGATGCGGAGCAGGACGCACTCTACGATGAGGCCGTACGCATCGTCACCGAGGAGCGCAAGCCCTCCATCTCCTACGTCCAGCGGCGCCTGAAGATCGGGTACAACCGCGCCGCGCGCCTGCTCGAGGCCATGGAGATGGCCGGTATCGTCGGGCCGCTGCAGTCGAACGGCGCCCGCGAAGTGCTCGCGCCTGCACCACCCGGAGCATGACCCCGGTGCGCCGGCGCCGTACCTGCGCACAGGCCGTGTGGCTCGCAGCCCTGGCCGCGGTGCAATGCGTGGCAGCCGGCTCAGGTGCCGCGCCGCTCGACCGTTTCTTCGCCGGCCTGCACTCCTTCACTGCGGACTTCGTGGACACGGAGACGGACGCCAAGGGCCATCCGATCGAGCGGGCTACCGGAAGGCTGCTCGTGCTGAGACCTGGCCGGCTCCGGTGGGAGATCCATCCGCAGGGGGAGGGCGAGGGGCAGCTGCTCATCGCGGATGGCCGCAATCTCTGGTATTACGACCGTGACCTCGAGCAGGTCACCGTGAAGCCTGAGCAGGCAGCGCTCACCGCAACCCCAGCGGCGCTCCTCTCCGGTGGCCCGAACGCGCTCGCCGCCTTCGATGTGAGCGCAGTTGGCAAGCCGGGCTCGGCCGGCGCAGCGGCAGGAACACCCGGCGTGCCGGACGATGGGACGGCGTCCGCACTCGACTGGGTGCGCGTCGTACCCAAGGCGGCGGATGCCGATTTCAAGGAAGCGCTGCTCGGCTTCTCGGGGAACGACTTGCGTCGCATGATTTTCAAAGACAAGCTCGGTGGGACTTCCGTGATCGTATTCCAGCGCGCCGAGCGGAACGCGCCGGTGCCCGATTCCGAGGTGAGCTTTACCCCGCCCGCCGGCGCGGATGTGATCGGAACGCCCACCCCATGATGCCCGCCCCATGACGCCGCCCCGCGACCCTGCCCCGGATGCGAAGCCGCTCGCCATAGCGCCGCATCTGAAGTTCCCGCGACTGTGGTGGTTCATCGGCTGGGCGCTCGTGCTGTTCATCCTGTACTCCACCCTCGCCCCGCCACTCGATGTGCCGAATCTGCACCTGTGGGACAAGCTCGAGCACGCGGGGGCGTTCTTCGGCCTGACGCTCTGGTTCGGCGGGCTGGTCCGCCGCAGCCGCTACGCGCTGCTCGCCTCATGGATGCTGCTGCTCGGCGCCGGCATCGAGCTCGCGCAGGGCTACATGGGCTGGGGGCGCGACATGGACATTCATGACTTCTACGCCGATGCCCTCGGAGTTGCGGTCGCGTTCATTGTGCTCGGCGCCGGACTCAGCCATTGGGCCGTGTACGCGGAGCGCATCCTGGGGCTCGCGCGCGAACCGTCGTGAGCAGGGGCGAGGAGAGGCTCGCGGACGCGGGGCGACCGCTCGCCGATCGGATGCGTCCCCGAACGCTCGATGAGTTCGTGGGTCAGCGGCACCTGCTCGCACCGGGCAAGCCGCTCAAGGAGGCGATCGAGAGCGGCCAGCTGCATTCGATGCTCCTCTGGGGGCCGCCCGGCACGGGGAAAACGACGCTCGCACGCCTGATCGCCAAACGCTCGGATGCGGAGTTCATCGCGCTGTCCGCCGTCATGGCCGGCGTGAAGGACATTCGCGCCGCTGTCGAGCATGCGCGGGCGGCGCGCGCGGCGAGCGGCCGGCCGACGGTGCTGTTCCTCGATGAGGTGCATCGCTTCAACAAAGCCCAGCAGGACACTTTCCTGCCCTATCTCGAGGACGGCACACTCACCTTCATCGGCGCGACGACCGAGAACCCCTCGTTCGAGGTGGTGAGCGCGCTGCTTTCTCGCGCACGGGTCTACGTGCTGAAGGCGCTCGAGGAGCCGGACCTTCTCGCGCTTCTGCACGCTGCGCTCGAGGATGCGGAACGCGGCCTCGGGCGCATGCAGCTCGCTGCCGAGGAGGCGGCGCTCGAGCTCCTGGCACGCGCCGCGGATGGCGATGCGCGCCGGGCGCTCAATATGCTCGAGCTCGCGGTGGGGCTCATCGAGGCGCGGCCGGCGAATGCGCCTGGCGGGCGGACATTGACGCTCGATATCGCTCGCGAGGTCGCGAGCGGCGGGCGGCGCCGCTTCGACAAGGGCGGCGAGCAGTTCTATGACCAGATCTCCGCGCTGCACAAAGCCGTGCGCGGAACGGATCCCGACGCGGCGCTCTACTGGCTCACGCGCATGCTCGATGGGGGCTGCGACCCGCTGTATGTCGCGCGCCGCGCGGTGCGCATGGCGATGGAGGACATCGGGCTTGCGGACCCGCGGGCGCTCGCGCTCGCACTCGATGCCTGGGAAGCGTATGACCGGCTCGGCAGCCCCGAGGGCGAGCTCGCGATCGCCGAGCTCATCGTTTATCTCGCGTGCGCGCCGAAAAGCAATGCGGTGTATGTCGCGGTGGGGGAAGCAATGCAGGATGTGCAGCGTCACGGAACGCTCGACGTCCCGCTGAGGCTGCGCAACGCGCCGACGCGCCTCATGAAGGAGCTCGGGTACGGCAAGGACTACCGCTATGCGCACGATGAGCCGGACGCCTACGCGGCCGGCGAGCGCTATTTGCCGGATGAGCTGCCGGATCGGCGATACTACCGGCCCGCACCGCGCGGGCTCGAGATTCGCATCGGCGAAGCCCTTGCGCGGCTGCGCTCCAAGGGTTCCCCGAGAGACGAGTGAGTCCGTGATCGATCCGAAATTGCTGCGTACCGACCCGCACGGCGTCGCCCGGAACCTTGTGCGCCGCGGCTTCGTGCTCGACGTCGCGAAGCTCGCCTCGCTCGAGGAGGAGCGCAAGCGGGTGCAGGTGGAGTCGGACCGCCTGCGATCGGAGCGCAACGCCAACGCGAAGGCGGTCGGCATGGCCAAGGGGCGGGGCGAGGATACCGCTCCGCTGATTGCGCGCGGCGAGCAGTTGACGCACGAGCTCGCTCGGGTCGATGAGTCGCTGAGCACCGTGCAGGGGCAGCTCGAGCGCTGGCAACTGGGGCTGCCGAATCTGCTTCACGATTCGGTCCCCGAGGGCACCGATGAGACGGCAAACCTCGAGGTCGCACGCTGGGGCGAGCCGCGGCAGTTCGCGTTCACGCCGCGCGATCACGTCGAGCTCGGGGAGCGGCTGGGCGGCCTCGACTTCGAGGCGGCGGCGCGCATGTCGGGCGCGCGCTTCGTCGTGATGCGCGGACCCGTCTCCCGCCTGCATCGCGCGCTCGCGCAATTCATGCTCGACCTGCACACGCGCGAGCACGGGTACACGGAGGTGTACGTCCCGTATCTCGTGCAGAGCCAAGCGCTCATCGGTACCGGGCAGCTGCCGAAATTCGAGCAGGACCTGTTCGCCGTCCGGGGCAAGAGCGAGCCCGCTCGCGAGGCCGAGGCGAGCGCGCCGGCTGCGGAGGCGCGGGCAGGCCAGCACGCCTACTATTTGATCCCCACTGCGGAGGTTCCCGTCACGAATCTCGTGCGCTAGCAGATCGTGCCGGCCGAGTCGCTGCCGCTCAAATTCGTCTGCCACTCCCCGTGCTTCCGCTCCGAGGCCGGAGCGGCCGGCAAGGACACGCGCGGCATGATGCGCATGCATCAGTTCGACAAGGTGGAGCTGGTACAGGTCGTGCGCCCCGAAGACTCGTATGCCGCACTGGAGCAGCTGACCTGCAACGCGCGCCGAGTTCTCGAAGTGCTCGAGATTCCTTACCGGGTGGTGGCGCTTTGCGCGGGGGACATCGGCGCTCAAAGCGCGAAGACTTACGACATCGAAGCCTGGCTGCCCTCTCAGGGGCGCTATCGTGAAATCTCCTCGTGCAGCAATGACGAGGCCTACCAAGCACGGCGCATGCTGGCGCGCTGGCGCAATCCCGCGACGGGCAAGCCGGAGCTCGTTCACACTCTCAACGGCTCGGGGCTCGCGGTGGGGCGCGCACTGATTGCCGTGCTCGAGAATTTCCAGAGGGAAGACGGCTCCGTCAGTGTGCCGCGTGCGCTCGCGCCTTACATGGGCGGGATCGACCGGATCGAGAGGGCTTCAGTAGCCTGAGCGCACGCGTCAAATCAGCTCAGGTACGTATCAAATCAGCGCAGGCAGGCGCTCCGCGAGCAGATCGATCAGTGCACGCACGGCGGGCAGCATGCCGCGCCGGCTCGGGAAGACGACGTGCACGATCCCGAGTGGAATGTTCCACTCGGGCAGCACGCGCTCGAGACGGTGTTCCTCGAGGTCGATCCGTACCACGCTCTCCGGGAGGAGCGCGATGCCGAGCCCTGCGAGCACGGCCGAGCGCAGCATCACGAAATCATGGCAGATGAGCCGCGGGGCGACCTCGACGTGCGCGACCTCGCCGCTGCTGCTCGTCATCTCCCATTCCTGCCGATCCGCCTCCGGCGAGAAGCCGAGCGTGTCGCGCTCTCGCAAGGATTCCGGCCGCTCGGGCCTTCCGGCGCGCTCGAGATAGGCGGGGCTCGCGACGAGCAGCTGACAGTGCTCGCGGAAGCTGCGCATGACGAGAGCATCCTCGCCGCTCGGCCGCGTGCGCACGCGCAAGGCCGCATCGAAGCCCTCGTTGAGTACGTCCACGCGGCGGTTGCTCGCGTGCACCAGCAGGCGCACTCGCGGATAGCGTTCGAGGAACTCGGACACGATCTGGGCGAGCGCGCTCTGGGCGAGGGCCACGGGGCATGCCAGCTTCACCAGGCCGCGCGGCTCGGAGCGTGCGACCTCGGCCGCCTGCAGCGCAGCGTCGGCTTCCGCGAGCATGGCCTGCGCGTGGCGGTAGACCTCCCGGCCGACCTCGGTGACCACGAATCGCCGCGTCGAGCGATTCACGAGTCGCACACCGAGCCGGCCTTCGAGGGCGCCGACGTGGCGCGAGAGGCGCGATTTCGGGATGCCGATCTCCCGCGCGGCCTTCGCGTAGCCGCCGTACTCGACGACCTTGGCGAAGGAGTAGAACTCATCGAGCGGCTGCATGGAGGGGTCTCGATTGGTACTAAAAATAGGACGATACGTTCCAGACAGACCGGATTATCACTGACTGTCCTGAATATTAGGCTATTCGGCAGTCGGTGAACACCGGCCACTTGATGAGAACCGGAGGCTTCAAATGAATGTGCGGAAAGTGACCCGGATCGTGCACGGCATGCCGACCTCGGACGGCGCCGGGGTGAAGCTCACGCGCGTGATTGGACAGCCGGGGCTGCCCGATCTCGACCCGTTCCTGATGCTCGATGAGTTCGGCACGGACAACCCGGACGATTACATCGCCGGTTTCCCGGAACACCCGCACCGCGGCTTCGAGACGGTGACGTACATGCTCGACGGGCGCATGCGTCACCGGGACAACCACGGGCACGAAGGCGTGCTCGTGCCGGGCAGTGTTCAATGGATGACCGCGGGCCACGGGATCGTGCACTCCGAGATGCCAGAGCAGCAGGAAGGGCGCATGCGAGGCTTTCAGCTATGGATCAACTTGCCCGGGCGCGACAAGCTGACCGCGCCGAAGTATCAGGAGTACGGGCCGGAGCAAATCCCAGACGCGGCGGTCGATGGCGGCGCGCGCGTGAAGGTCATCGCCGGGCGAGTGGGCGAGGTGAGCGGACCGATCGTGCAGCCCGCGACCGACCCGCTTTATCTCGACATCTCGCTCGATGCGGGCGCGGAGTTCTCGCAGAGGTTAGCGGATGGGCATGCGGCGTTCCTGTACGTGTACGAGGGCGCCATGCGAGTCGGAACCGGCGAATCGGCCGCGACAGTCGGGGCGCACGAGCTCGCGGTGTTGAGCGACGGCGATCTCGTGCGGCTCGAGGGACGGCACGAGGCGGGCGCTGCGACAGGCCATGCGCCGAGCCGCGCGATTCTGGTGGCGGGCCGCCCGCTGCAGGAGCCCGTGGCGAAGTACGGACCCTTCGTCATGAATACGCGCGAGGAGCTGATGAAAGCGTTCGAGGACTATCAGAGCGGGAGGTTCTGACTCGGGACGCGAGGTTCTGACAAGAGGGAGCGGGCGGTCTTTCGTTCGCCCCCGCAGCGCGACCAGCAACCCGCTTGGTCAGCCGGCGGCGAGCACGCTGTTGGGACGGTCCGGCGCAGCCGAGCCCAGATGAAACAGGTGCAGCGCTCCGCAGGCGGGCAGGATGCTGAGCAACAACATCCCGGAGTAGAACCCGATCGGGTCGTGGGTGGCCTCCCACGGGACGCCGTAGATGAAGAACGGCGCGCCGCGCAGGAGCGGACCTGCGATCAGCGTGCCGCACAGCCAGCGACTGCGCAGGCTTCGACCGAGCACGAGAAATCGAAACGCGAGAATGAGGCCCAGCGGTCCGGCCGTAGAGATGATCGTCACGCAGATCATCAGAGCCAGGTAGCTCGCCCCTCCCGGAACGCGGGCGAGCTGTCCGTGCTCGATGATCGGGATGAACCGGAGCAGACCGCTCACTCCGGCGATTCCGTCCCACCAGCCGAGTGTCAGCGGCGCGAAGCAAAGAAGCATCTCGAGCGCGGCGACCGAGCGCGAAATTTTCCAGTTACCGGTTCTCATGGAAGCGACTCTCTCCCGTGCGGCGGCGCAGAGGCACCCGCATGCCCACGCGAGTGCGGCCTTGCCGCTGTGGAAAAATGCAAGTTCTGATTCCATTGCGGCCGCCCACTCGCGCCGCACTCCGGGCATCAGTCGCGCGGCGAGCCAGACCAGCACGAAAGCCAGTTGCCGCGCAGGCAAATCGACGCGGCTCACGGGCTCGCGCGGCGTCATGACCGCGCTCCGACGGGCGAAGCCGGCTGCCAAGGTGCGTTGCCGGCGAGCTGCTCCTTCGCGAACGCCGCACCCGCGGTCGTCAATCGATACAGGTGTCGTGGCGGCCGACCGGGCTCAACGGGAGCCTGCCACTTGGATTGGAGCAGGCCACGATCGTCGAGTCGGATCAGGATCGGATAGAGCGTACCTGACTTGAGACCGGATTCCTTGGAGAGCTCGTAGCCGTGGCGCCAGGTCCGCGGCCCATCGAGCAGTGCCGCCAGCAGGGTGAGGGTTTGATCGGAGCATTTGCGATCGCTATTCACGGTAAAACTCTACCTATATAGATCAAGATAGGCGAGCGCATACTTTGCGAATTGTGATGACGGTCACGCGGCTGAGGTGCCGCGACGCTACGCCAGGGCAGTGAGCGCCTTCGCGATCGGCAGGCGTGCCGCGCGCATGGCCGGAAAGAATCCGCCGGCGAATCCAATGACGCAGGCCCAGATGATTCCGAGCACGATGAGGTCGGGCGTGACTTGCATCGCGAAGGCGATCGGGGGTTGCAGCCCGCTCACCATCATGCTCGAGACGTGGCCATCGAAGAATATCCACGCACAGAATGCTCCGATCAGCGCTCCTGTGACGGACAGGAGGAGCGCCTCGGTCAGCACCGAGATCACCACCGAGCCGGACCCAAAGCCGATCGCGCGCAGCGTCGCGATCTCCACTGACCGAGCGCTGACCGAGGCGTAGAGACTGTTGAGCGCGCCGAACAGGGCGCCGCCGGCCATCATGCCGCCGATGAAATAACCGATGAATCTGAGCACGACGTTCAGGGCGCGCGACTGGGCTGCCGCGTAGGTCGACTCACGATAGGCGTCGACGTGCAGCGTGGGGTCTGAGGCGAGCGCGTGTTTGAGCTCGTCGAGCCCGTGCGGACCGGCAAGCCGCACCGTGACGCTCTGAAACCAATTGCGCTGATAGGCGGCGAGAAGCGTCTGCGCGTCGGTCAGGATTTGCGAGTCGAGCGTGCTAGGTCCGGCGCTCGCGAAGACTCCGACGACCACCCAGTCGCCGTTCTGGAACTGGAGGTGACTGCCGAGACCGAGGCCGTAGCGCGCCTCGAGCGAGCGCCCGGCGAGAAGCTCGTGCAGGCCGGGGCGGAACATCCTGCCTGCAACGAGACGGATCTCGGGGCGCAGTTCCTGCTCGACACTCGCCACACCGCGCAGCGCGACGTTGATCGGCTTTCCGCCGCCCCGCGGCTGGATTTGCACCTGGGCCACTGCCTCGGCGGCCGCAATGGGACGGCCCTGGGCGTCTCTCGCGATGCCGGGAGCGTTCTCGATGTTCGGTATGGCGCTGCTCGGAATGCTGCTCATGGCCTCCTGAAGAGCACCGCCCGAGAGAATGAGGGCACGGTCCGGACTGCCCGCCCCGGCGATCGACTGCGAGAAACCGACCGCCATCGCGAGGACGCTGACGAGCACCGCCACGACGCCCCCGATCCCGACGACGATCACGAGGGAGGGGCCGAGCCGCTGCGGCAGATTGCGCAGGTTCATGCCGACGACCGCGGCGATTTGCCGGAATAGGCTCATTGCGAGTCCTCAGTGCACTGCGAGCGCATCGACGATCGAGAGGCGTTCGGCACGTATGGCGGCCGGTACGGCGCTCACGAGTGCGAGCAGCACCGCAAAGCCGACTCCCACGCCCAAGACGATCCCCGGCAACTCCAGGCCCGGCAGTCCGTATCGAGACATCGCCGCGCCGAGGGCGGGCAGCAGCACGCGCGCGATCAGCAGACCGAGCAGGGCCGACCCCACGGTGAGCAGCATCGCTTCGCTCAGCACCAGCGCCGAGACGCGACGGTCCGTGAATCCGAGGGTCTTCATCACCGCGAATTCGTGAATGCGCTCACGGTAGGCCTGCATCAACGTCGTGCCGGTGAGCAGCAGAAGCGTCGCGAAGGCGGCTCCGACGATCGCCTCGACGAAAAAGTCGAGATCGCCGATCTGAGCAAGCTGCCCCTGCGCGTTCGCCCGCTCGGTCTCGGTGCGTGTGCGGTTCGGCGAGTTGGCGAACAGATTGTCGATCGTATTGCTGATCGCCGCAGCCTGGGACGCATCGGCGATGGTTTGCTGGAACACCTGTACCGTGCCGGTGTCCGTCGCGCGTCCGGTGTCGAAATAGTCATAGTTCATGAGCAGAATGGGCTCGTCCCGGGCGGGACTGCCGGGGATGTCGAACGTTCCGACGACATCGAAAGTCCAAGTCGCGGTGCCGTCCTTCTTGCGCGCATTGAGGGCCTGGATCGGAATCCGGTCACCGATCTTCCAGCCGAGCCGCTCGGCGAGGCTCTGCATGACCAGCGCTCCGGTACGCGTATGGTGGAAGGCGTCGCTGTCTCGCTGCGACACGCTGAACTGGGAGTTCTCCGCGAAGAAGTTCTCCAAGTCGATGGGCAGCACGATCACGATATTGCGCAGCGACTGATAGTCGCCGATGAAGAGCGAGCGGTACGTCACCCGGGTCACGCCGTGGACGGCCTCGATCCGGGAAAGATCGGCGATCGGAAGCTGCCCTCCGGCCGGATTCGTCGTGACGAGCACGTTGAGCCGGCCCTGATTGCCCATTTGTTTGAACGTGCTGTCGATTCCCTGGAGCATGCCGAACAGCAGGAACGCGACGATGATCGACAGCATCGTGAAGATCGTGCGGACCTTCTTGCGCCACAGCCCGGTCCAGATGAGCTGCAAGTACTTCATGCCCCGGCGCCCGGGATCGTGCGTCGAAGCTCGTATTGGCGCCCGCGGTGGCGGGCGCCGAGCTGCGAGCTCAAGCCACGGCCCTTTCGTCGGCCTCGATGAGCCGCCCCTTGTCCACGTGCAGACGGCGCGTGGCGTGCGCAGCCGCCAGCGGATCGTGCGTGACCATGACGATCGTCTTGCCCTGCTTGCGATTCAAAATCTCCAGCAGCCCCAGAATCTCCTCCGCGCTCCCGCGATCGAGATCCCCCGTCGGCTCATCGCACACCACCA
>JBOHZR010000145.1:0-7250 GCA_050738595.1 Steroidobacteraceae bacterium
TTCCGGCAGGGACCGGTCACGCTCGAGGTGTTGCGCGGCATCGATCTCGCGGTCGCGTCCCGGGAGCGCGTCGCGATCGTCGGCGCCTCGGGCTCCGGCAAGACGACGCTGCTGCAGATCCTGGGCGGGCTCGATCCGCCGACCTCCGGCCGTGTGCTGATCGACGCGCAGGACATCCATGCGCTCGGGGAGACCGCGCGGGGGATGCTGCGCAATCGGGCGCTCGGTTTCGTGTATCAGTTCCATCACCTGCTGCCCGAGTTCTCGGCGCTCGAGAACGTCGCGATGCCGCTGCTCGTGCGGCGCACACCGGTCGCCGAGGCGCGCGCCCGCGCGCGCGAGCTGCTCGAGCGGGTCGGCCTCGGGGAGCGCCTCACGCACCGGCCGCACCAGCTCTCAGGAGGCGAGCGGCAGCGGGCGGCCGTGGCGCGCGCGCTCGTCACGCAGCCGCGGATCGTGCTCGCCGATGAGCCGACCGGTAATCTCGACGGCGCGAATGCCGAGCAGGTCTTCGCGCTGATGCTCGAGCTCAACCGCGAACGCGGAACGAGCCTCATCGTTGTGACGCACGACACGCAGCTCGCCGCCCGCATGGACCGCGTCCTGACACTCGAGCGGGGGGTGCTCGCCCAGGCGGGCGGCACCGAGCCCGACCCGGCCGGTCAGCCGGGCTATCCGGCCGTCGAGGTCGTGCGCCGGTCGCGGTAGCGCCGCACGACGCTGCGGCGCCAGATGAGCTCGAGCACGAGCCAGCCGCCGAATCCGCAGACGACCGCGCACACGAGGCAGCCGACGAGGAAGGGCTTCCACATGGGCCCGAGCCCGTGCTGCAGCCAGTCCCAGCTCAGGCGGAAGCCGAACGCGTGCAGCCTGTCGCCGGTGATGGTCGTCCCGATCCGGTAGGCGACGTAGTAGATCGGCACCATCGTGAACGGGTTCACGATCCACGTGGTTGCGACCACGCAGGGGACGTTGAGGCGCCAAACTATCGCGACCAGCACGGCGAGCGGCGTGTGGATCGGCAGGGGCAGGAAGCAGATGGCGAGCCCCGCGCCGAACGCGGCCGTGATGCCCCGGCGCTGCAACGACCACAGCCGCGGATCGGTCAGGTGCGATCCGAAGGCCTTGAGATACCACCGGCTTCTGAGCGCGTGAGGGTGGGGCACGAACCGCTTGAGCAGCTGGCGAGGCATAGGCGCGCGCAACTCTACCAGATATCATGAGCGCCCATCCTCGGGGCGCAAAGGTTCAAACGGATGTGGGAAATCGTACGGGCTGGCGGCCCGTTCATGTGGCCGATCGTCCTGTGCTCCATCGGCGCCGCCGCGATCATTCTCGAGCGCCTGTGGACCCTGCAGGAGAAGCGTGTCCTGCCCCGCGACCTCACGAGCCGGCTCTGGCAGCTCCTCGAGGCGAACCAGGTCAACGACAAGGTGATCGCCGCGCTCGAGCAGAACTCCCCGCTCGGCAGGGTGCTCGCGGCGGGGCTCGCGAATCGCCACCGCTCGCGCGAGATCATGATGGAGCGGCTCGAGGATGCCGGACGGCACGTCGTGCACGACCTCGAGCGCTTTCTGAACATGTTGGGCACCATCGCGAGCATCTCGCCCCTCCTCGGGCTGCTCGGCACCGTCACCGGCATCATCAAGGCGTTTAATGCCCTGCAAGCCGGCGCGGCCGGCGATCCGCGCATGCTTTCGGGCGGTATCGCCGAGGCGCTCATCGCGACAGCGGCAGGGCTCTGCGTCGCAATTCCCGCGCTCATCGCCTACCGCTATCTCCGCGGCCGCGTCGAGGGGTTCGTGATAGAGATGGAGAAGGACGCCATCAAGCTCGCCGACGCGCTCGAGGCGGCGGGGCACGCGGCGCACGCGGGGCATGCCGCGCAGGCGGCACACGCCGCGCAGGAAGCCTCGAGGGCCGAGCTCGCGAGGACGGAGGCCGCGCGGGTCGAGGCGCTTCGCGCCCAGAGTGCGGGTGCGGAGCGCGAGAGCGTGCGCCCGGAACTGCTGAAGGCGCGCCGATGAATCTGCGCCCGCACCGTCTCGAGGACCCCGAGATCAATCTCGTGTCCCTGATCGACGTCGTCCTGATGATGGTGGTGTTCTTCATGCTGTCGAGCTCGCTCACGCCGGAAGGCCGCATCCACATCCGGCTGCCGCAGGCGAGCGGCGTTCCGAGCGGGCGGCCGAAGATCGAGCCGCTCCTCGTCACCATCACCGAGCAGGGGCGGTATCTCGTGAACGGGCGCGAGCTCATCAACTCGAGCGCCGAGACGCTGCGCACCGCGCTCAAGCGGGCGGCGGGATCGAGCCGCAGCCAGCCCGTGACGATCCGCGCGGATGGGCGCGCCACCAATCAGTCGGTCGTGACCGCGATGGACGTGCTCGGGCGTCTCGGCTTCGCGGAGATCGCGATCGCGACCGTCCAGAGCGAGCCGGCGAACAAGCCGTAGAATGGCTCGCATGGTGCGACAGCGCGCATCGAGCGGTCGAATTCTGCGGTCAGGGCCGTGGACGACCTGAGCAGAGCACCGCCTGAGGCAGCGAGCGGCGTCGGGACGTATCGGCGCCTGCTGACCTACGTCGGGCGCCATCGGGGCGCGTTCGCGCTCGGCATCGTGGGGGCGGTACTGTATTCCGCGAGTACCGCGGCGCTCGCGTATGCCGCCAAGCAGCTGGGCGATCGGACATTCACGAATCCCGACCCGCGCATCGTGCTGTGGCTGCCCGTCGGGCTCGTCGCGCTGTTCACTCTGCGCGGGATCGGCGATTACATTCAGACGTGGTTCATGGGCTCGGTGAGCCGACGCGTCGTGAGCGAGCTGCGCCAGGAGGTCTTCGAGCGCCTCCTCGCTCTGCCGCTCGCGTTCTTCGATCGCTCATCCGCCGCGACGCTGCTCTCGAAGCTCACGTACAACACCGAGCAGGTCGGACAGGCGAGCACCGACTCGATCGTCGTCTTCGTGAGCACGAGCCTTCTGATCGTGTTCCTCGTCGCCCAGCTGTTTTATTACAACTGGAGGCTGGCGCTCGTCTCGTTCGGCATGGGGCCGCTCGTCGGCTGGCTCGTGACGCAGATCAACCGGCGCTTTCGCCGCTACGGGCGACGCATCCAGGATTCGATGGGGGACGTGACGCGGGTTGCAAAGGAGGCGTTCGAGTCGCCGCGGCTCATCAAAGTCTACAACGCCGAGCGGCACCTTTCCCGTCAGTTCCACGCCGTGAACGAGCACAACCGACACTCGTACATGCGGCTCATCCTGACGAAGGGTCTCTCGAGCCCGATCATTCAGACTCTCACGGCGGTCGGGGCCGCCCCCGTTCTCGCGTACGCCATCTCGAGCGCCGTGCACGGGGGAATGACGACGGGCGATCTGCTCGGCTTCCTTGCCGCTCTTGGCATGATCCCGACGCCTCTCAAACAGCTGATCAGCGTCTCCGGGCCGATGCAGCAGGGCATTGCGGCTGCGCAGAGCCTGTTCGAGGTGCTCGACGTTCCGCCGGAGCCCCCGGGGGGCGGGTATTCGACGCAGCGCGTGCGCGGTGACGTGAAGCTCGATCGCGTGTGCTTCGGCTACGCGTCGAGCCGGCAACCGGCGCTGCGCGATGTTTCCCTCACGGTGTCGGCCGGGGAGCAGATCGCGATCGTCGGGCGATCGGGCAGCGGCAAGTCGACGCTCGTGAGCCTGCTGCCGCGGTTCTACGACCCGCTCTCGGGGGCGGTGCGCATCGATGGACGCGACGTGCGGGAGTTCGATCTGAAGAACCTGCGCGATCAGATCGCGGTCGTCTCGCAGGAGGTCTTCCTGTTCGACGAGACGATCCGGAACAACATCGCATTCGGGCGCGAGGTGCCGCAGGAGGCGATCGAGCGCGCGGCCGCCGCCGCCCACGTGCTCGAGTTCGCGCGCGCGCTGCCGAAGGGGCTCGACACCTTCGTCGGGGATCGCGGGGTGCTGCTCTCCGGAGGGCAGCGCCAGCGCATCGCCATCGCGCGCGCGCTGCTCAAGGATGCGCCGATCCTGATTCTCGACGAGGCGACTTCGGCGCTCGATACCGAGGCGGAGCGGCACATCCAGGCAGCGCTCGCCGAGCTCGTGCGCAACCGCACGACCTTCGTCATCGCGCATCGGCTCTCGACGGTCGAGCAGGCGAACCGCATCGTGGTGCTCGACGGCGGCCGGATCGTCGAGACCGGCACGCACGCGGAGCTGATCGCGACAGCGGGCCTGTACGCGCAGCTGCATCGGCTGCAGTTCGCGGGCTGAGGTCCCCGCCGTGAGAGGGCTGCCGGAGCTGTGGTACCCCTCGCCGCAAGCCGGTGCAGGCAATGAGGGGCCGCCCCCCTGGATCGCTCGGTTCTCGCTCGCGCTGCTCCAGCCGCTCGCCTGGCTGTACGGCATCGCGGTGCAAGCACGGCGCAGGGCGTACGAGCGGGGCTTGTTTTCAGTGCATGCATCCGGGCGGCCCGTCGTCGTGATCGGCAACCTCACGGTAGGAGGCACGGGAAAGACACCGCTCGTTCTGTGGCTCGCCACTCAACTCAGCGCTCGCGGTTTGACGGTCGGCATCGTCTCGCGCGGGTACGGCCGCACGACGGCGGGCCCGTGCCGCGTCAACTCGGACTCCCGATGGGAGGAGGTCGGCGATGAGCCGCTGCTGCTCAGACGTCGGACCGGCTGCCCTGTGGTGGTCGCAGAGGATCGCGTCGCGGCGGCGCGGCGCCTCGCCGCCGAGGGCGTCGATATCATCCTCTCCGATGACGGGCTGCAACACTTGAGGCTCGCCCGTGACTTCGAGATCCTGGTGATGGATGGCGCGCGGGGTTTCGGCCGAGGGCGGCTGCTGCCCGCGGGGCCGCTGCGCGAGCCGGCGGCGCGGGCCGCCACCGTGGACTACGTCGTGGTGAATGGGTCCGCCGACTGCACCGGGTCCGCCGACTCCACCGCGCTGCACGCCGCATTGCAGGGACGCACCGGCCCTGTCGCGACAATGCAGCTCGCTCTCGGCCGGGTACACCGCGTGGATGGCGGTGGGCCGTCTCGAGAGCTCGCGAGCTTTGAGGGGACGCCCGTGCCCGTGCACGCAGTCGCCGGCATCGGTCATCCCGCACGCTTCTTCCGGTCGCTCGCCGCGCGCGGACTGCACCTGATCGAGCACGCCTTCCCCGATCACCACCGCTTCGCTCGCGGCGAGCTCGATTTCGCGGACGATCTGCCGATCCTGATGACCGAAAAGGATGCCGTTCGCTGCACATCGTTTGCGACGCCGCGGATGTGGTACGTGCCGGTCGATGCAGCGCTCGAAGAAGCCGACGCGGCTCGCCTGCTCGACAGCATTGTCGATGCAAGCCGGGTGCTCAGGCGCTAGAGTGAGCTCATGGATACCCGGCTGCTCGACATCCTCGCCTGCCCGGTCTGCAAAGGGCCGCTGCAATACAAGCGCGAATCGCGAGTGCTCGTCTGCCGGCTCGATCGGCTCGCTTATCCCATCCGGGAGGACGTGCCGATCATGCTGGAGGAGGAGGCTCGTCAGCTCGCGGCGGATGATCCGCTGCTAGAGCGGTGATCGAGGCGCGTTCGCGTGCTGCGCGCCGTCATTCCCGCGCGATTTGATTCCTCGCGGCTGCCCGGCAAGGTTCTGCTCCCACTCGGGGGCAAGCCGATGCTTCAATGGGTGTGGGAGCGCGCCCGCGCCTCGCGCGCCGACGAGGTGCTCGTTGCGACCGACGATGCGCGAGTCGCGCGGGCCGCGGAAGGATTCGGCGCGCAGGTGGTCATGACAGCCGCCGCGCACGCCTCCGGCACGGATCGGATCGCAGAGGCGGCGTGGCACCGGCGATGGCCGGATGAGGACCTGGTCGTCAATGTGCAGGCGGACGAGCCGCTCATGCCTCCGGTTCTCATCGACCAGGTGAGCGGTTTGCTCGAGGCGCAGCCGTGGGCGCAAATCGCGACGCTTGCGAGCCCCGTCGCCTCGATCGAGGAGCTGATGGACCCGCACGTGGTGAAGGTCGTCGCGGGACGCGAGGGACGGGCGCTCTACTTCAGCCGCGCGCCGATACCCTGGGATCGCGACGGCGCACCCTGCGGGCTCGCCAGCCAGGGGAGCTTCGCGTGCGCCCGCCGGCACATCGGCCTGTATGCCTATCGAGTCGGCGCGCTGCGCCGCCTGGCCGCCCTCTCCCCGAGCGCTCTGGAGCAGCGTGAGAAGCTCGAGCAACTGCGCGCGCTCGAGAACGATCTCGCGATCGTCGTGGGCGATGCCGCCGAGCGCCCCGGCCAGGACGTGAACACGGGGCAGGATCTCGAGCGGGTGCGGGCCTTGCTCGAGCTGCCCGCGATCGGCGAGCCTTGAGGTAGGCCAGGGGCGATGGATCAAGCAACGATGGAAAGATACCGCGTGCTTTTCGTGTGCTTGGGCAACATCTGCCGCTCTCCCACCGCGGAGGCGGTGTTCCGCACGCTCGCCGCCCGCGAGGCGCCGGACCTTCATGTGCTTGTCGAGTCGGCCGGCACGGCGGAATATCACGTGGGCAGCGCGCCGGATGCGCGGGCGCAGGCCGCCGCGCGCCGCCGCGGCTACCAGATGGCAGGACTGCGTGCCCGGTCGATCGAGCGCCGCGACTTCGGGCGGTTCGACCTCATTCTCGCGATGGATCGCAGCAACTTGTCGGCGCTGCAGCGCCTCGCACCGCACACCGCGGCCGAGCGCGTACGCCTGTTCCTCGAATATGCCGCGGACGCCGGCGTCCGCGAAGTCCCCGACCCGTACTACGGCGGGCCGAACGGCTTCGAGGAAGTTCTGGATCTCATCGAGGACGCCTCACGCGGACTGTTGCGACATCTGCGGGAGCGCGCCCACGAGGCAGCCCATCAGCCCCCTCCCTCATCCCGCCCGGGATCGTGGGAGGGCTCTGCGGGCGCGGACGACCACACCACATAGGGCTTGCTCGGGCCGCCGCCGTTGCCTTCGAGCGGCGGCGACGGCTCGAAGTGCGCGATCGAGTGCGGCTGCTCGGAGGGGTTCTGCTGCGTCTCCCGAGACGCCTCGGGGCCCGGTTGCGCGGTATCCTCGCGCGGCTGCCGCTCGGGGCCCTGCTCGCGCTCCGGCGCCCCGCCACCCTTCCCGTGGGGCCCATGTGGCGCGGTGCCGTTGCCCGTCGGCGTGGGTCCCGCCGCAGGCCCTGCGGCCGCCTCGCGCGAGCCGCCGCCTCCGCCACCTCCGCGGCGCCCGCGGCGCCGGCCG
>JBOHZR010000146.1:0-6982 GCA_050738595.1 Steroidobacteraceae bacterium
TACGCGCCCATCGCCGCCGAACCCCGCTCCTGCAAAAGATGCAGCAGCAGCGTAGGCGCAAAAACCTACATCGTCAAGCGCCCCATCAGAACAGCGGAAGCGTTCGGGGGCGAGTAGTTACTCCGAAGGTACGGTGGCGCTCGGGAGAGATGCGATTGGCGATGCGCCATTCAACCAGGCGGCGGGCCGTCTGATGCTCCGTATCGGGAGATCCGAAGTGCTCGACCACGGCGATCCGTGTCTCGGGAAAATCGACCATCCGCACGTCCATCGGGCGAGTCTACAGCGGTACCATTGATGGCATACTCGTTCAGCGGGCATGAGTCGGTCTTACAGATCGGGTCGGTCTCCCGCCAGGGTTCGCATTCGACCGGGTGAGCGCGATGAGCGAGTGGTGGCGGACGTTTTTCGATGCCGATTACCTGCGCCTGTGGGAAGGAACGGAGCCGCCGGAGAAGACTGAGCGGGAAGTCACGGGTCTTTGGCAACTGCTCGAGCCGCGCGTGGGCAGCCGTGTGCTCGATGCTCCGTGCGGTTACGGCCGCGTCGCACTGAGACTTGCGCAGCGGGGCGCCGTCGTGCTCGGAATCGATTTCTCGGCCGATCTCCTCGCCGAAGCGGAACGGCGTCGGGGCGGTGTTCCGCCTGCGCGACTTCGGTATCAGCAGCGTGATCTGCGCACACGCATCCCGGAGTCCGACTTCGATGTCGCCATCAATGTCTTTTCCTCCCTCAGCTATGGCAGCGAGGCGGATGATCTCGCGACTCTCTCGACGCTGCGCACCGCCCTGCGCCCAGGCGGCCGGGCATTCATCGAGACGATGCATCGAGATCGCCTCGCCGTCGTTCTGTCTCAGACGGAACGTCACGGAAATAGGCTCTCCGACGGAACGCTCTCGCTCGAGGAGCCTCGGTTCGATGCCATAGCTGGCCGCGTCGAGTCCACGTGGTACTGGAGTGGACCGAGAGGCAACGGACAGAAGCGCTCGTCGTTACGGGTATACGCAGCAACCGAGCTTGCGGCGCTGATCTCCCGTGCGGGACTCCGCGTCCTGTCAGCTCACAGCGGCTGCACGCCGGAGCCTTTTCGACCGGCGGGACCGAGCATGAGTGCACGGCTCCGCCTCCTGGGCGTTCGAGACTGAATGGCTACTGCATGCCAGCAGCACCACATCCGACCCGCTCGCGCCCGCGACAGCGAACGACCGCTCAGGAGGACTGTAGCCCACGCGCGCGACCGTCCGGAAGTGGACCGACCTCGGGCGCGCTTTCGGGCGTGTGCCCGCGCCGCGGGGATAAGCGCGGCGACTCTCACACGAGCCGCGTAGTCGCGGGCGGCTGCCTCCCTAAAGGGTTGCACTGATGAGCGGCCAGTCAGCTTCCTTGAAACCACCTTTCGCTCCGGAATGGCTCAATGCCATGAAGGCCGGTCGGTGGTATCGCCTTTCAGGCGATCGCCCGGACCTGGGGCTGCCCGCGACGAAAGCTGGTACGCGTTATCTGCGTGATGGTGATCCAGCACGGGATCCAAGCTTGAACCGTTCTCGAAGTGCCTACCACGTCCTGCAGCGGCTGACAGGGCGGTATGTCAACGCGCCGTGGAGTGGCAGGGCGGGTTTCGCGGCAATTACCGAGGCTTGGAACGGCTCCGTGCTCGCAACACGGTTCGGTAACTCCGGCTCCCTGGTTGTCTTTGGCGGAGGCCACGACGATTACTTCGGCTCCGACGTTCACGCCTTCGACCTTAGCAGGCGGGAGTGGAGGCGAATCTCAGACGGCTTTACTCAGGGCTGCCCCCGAGACTACGGTTCTGGCGCATTCTATCCCAATGCGGAGTATCCGGATCACTCGCCGCTGCCACCGCACACCTATGGTTACGTGCAGTACGATCCGGTCGGTAACGACTACCTGATCCTGAAGGGCAACAGCGAGCTCGGTCCCAAGGTCAAGGCTCTCGCCATTCCCCATATCTTCAGCCTCGATCTCCGCCAGTGGCGTCGCGGTCCGCACCACGCGCTGGCCATTCTGAATTCAGGAGGCTTCACGACTTGGGATGCCTCTCGGCGCCTCCTGTGGGGCCATTCCGGAGACGATGGCGGCGGGAACGCTTTCATCGGCTTCTATCCTGATGGGGCAAATTCCGACGGCACGTTCGGCCGGTGGGGCGCGCTCCATCCAAATAAGTTTCCGGGTGTCGCCAACCACAATGCGATGCAGATCGATCCGACGCGAGACATCATCCTTGTACTGGTCCATGCCCGCGATGCTCTATATGCAATCAATCCGGCACATCCGGAGGCGTGCGCTATGGCGTTGCGTTCAAGTAGTCCGCGCCCCCGCATTGCAGAATATGCGGCGATCGAGTACGCGCCTAATCTCGATCGGTTTGTTTACTACTCCGCGCAGGACGGCTCCATCCTTCACACGATCGCTGCGCCGGCGGGTATGGGTTGGTCCGCTCTGACCGCCGGCGAGTGGGAATGGATGCCTTTCGCGGCCGATCGACTTGATGCCGTCGCCGATGCACGAGTCTGTTCCCGCCACGCGGTGAACCTGAAACACACGTTCGGGCGGTTCCGCGTGGGGAGTTGGGGCGCGATCGACGTGGCGCTGTTAATTCGGCACATCGACACACCGGTCTATGCACTGCGGCTCAACTGACAGGCCGCTTTGCGGAGTTTCAATGGATTCCCTGCATGGCAGGTCTTGGCCGAGGGCAGCGGAGCGCAGTTGCCCCGCGCGCCTCAAGCGCCTACGCTTTACATGCTCTGAAACGGAATCTACTGCCGGATGCCAACTCGCGCCGTCCTCTTCGACCTCGGCAACACCCTTGTCTCGTACTACCGCGCGGATGAATTCCCTACGATCCTCCGACGTTGCCTCGCGGCATGCGTAGCGGAGCTCAAGCATGAAGCGCACTCCGCGCGCGACGAGGAACTCTTCAGGCGGGCCCTCGGGCTGAACCATGAGAGCCGTGATCATGCGGTTCGGCCGCTCGTTGCACGTCTCGCAACACTCTTTCCGGAGTGCGAGAACGACACGCTCACTCTTGAGCGCCTGAGCACGGCGTTCCTGAGGCCAATCTTCGCCACCGCTATCCTCGACTCAGAAGCGATTTCAGTACTCCAAACGCTCCGCGACGGTGGCATCCGCTTGGCCATCGTTTCCAATACACCCTGGGGCAGCGCCGCCGCGGCATGGCGCGCTGAACTTGAGCGCCACGGACTGCTTAGGGCGGTCGACGCCACAGTGTTCTGCGTTGAGGCGGGCTTCCGCAAGCCACATCCGGCGCCGATTCGCCGCGCGCTCGAAGCGCTGGATGTAAATGCGCGTAATGCGCTCTTTGTCGGTGATGACCCCCGCTGGGACGTCCTTGGCGCGCGCGCCGTCGGTGTGCGCCCGCTATTACTGGCGCCGACGGGTGCCGGACCCATCCGACGATGTTCCAGTCGTGCATCACTTGAGAGATGTTCTGAGCGACGTCGGTGTTTTGGATTAGGGGGCGGACGCCTGGCGCGCCCCGCACGTGGAATGACCGCTCCGGAGGGCGTTAGGCCGCGCGCGCGACCGTCCGGAAATGGCCGATTCCGGGAGTCCCCGAACTGGCGTTCAGAACTCAGACTGCGCTTGGCAGAGGCATACTTGAAAGCGGCTGGTGGAGCTGAACGGCGTCTGAGATAAGTCCCCGACGCGACTTTTGAGTTGAAAGCCCCCCGCTGCGAGTAGCAGCGGCAACTCCTGCGGGAAAATGTTTCGCAGCTCCAGAGGTAGCACCCAGGCATCGGGGCTTCCCGGAGCCGAAATGTACCAACGACTACGGCCCACCTGCGTGGAAGGATCGTAGTCCGTTGTTTCCTCCACCGAAAGCTTTCCGAACGATTCCGTTTCGACTTGAAAGACTGGAAAGCGCTGGTCCGAAGGTCTCGCAAGTAGCCGAACGTTCGGATTGAAGACGTCGAACGCAAAGATTCCTCCAGGCGCCAGGTGCCGTCTGATCGCTGCGAAGGCAGCCAAGAGATCTTCGGTCGAATGCAGATGCAGTAGAGAGTTGCGTGCGATGAAAATCAGCGCGAACCTGCGATTTAGGTCGAAGTTGCGCATGTCCCCCTGAACGTACTCAACGGAGACATTTGCAGTCGCGGCGCGCTGCCTTGCGCTGGCCAGCATGGGCGCGGACAGGTCCAGCGCCACGGTCGGCAATCCGGCGCTCGCAACCGGCACAGTCAACTGGCCCGTCCCACAGGCCAACTCCAAAACGTCGCCGGACCTCTGCCGGGCAAGATCCACATAGTAGGTCACGTGTGCTGTGGCCGGCAGTAGCGCGTCGTAGAGCGCTGGCTGATCGTAGATATCGGAATTCAAGGTAGTCACTCGGATTTCTGCTGCGAAATTCCTAGTCTTGTATCACGGGCAGGACGACCGCTTCGGGGAGTCTTCTGACCGGTGCTCGACTGACGGGTCGTGGCCGGGCGGCACCTACTGCCTCAACCTTTCGGCGCGCAGGATGAGCTGATTCCCATTGTTGAACTTGGCTGTTGCGGCCTGACCATAGGACACATCGAGCTGCTTTATCTGCGTCCAATTCGCGGGGTCTCCTGCCGCCGATGTCGATAATGTGGGACCCCTTTTTGGTGAACGCAGGCTGATTTGGAGCGTCTGTTGATCAACGTTCGTCACCGTGAGGAGAAACGACGGTGAAAAGGCGCGCGCGCCTGGATCGTGGTTCTCCGGCGCTGTTGGCACGCCGAAGTCGGCCCCAGTCGCGAAGTATGCCGGAAGGAAGTCCCGAAATGGTGAGTCGGGAACGGGGAACGTCACCTTCCAAAGCACGGCACCCGTCACGAGCACGTCCTTCCGCTTTTGAAGATCGACACTCGATTTCTTCTGTATGGGGGAATCCGGTGCGATCCAAAATTCGGAGATCGGTACACCATTGACGCGCAGCGGCGGCCCCGGCGACCAGCCGTCGATTCGGATTCCGGGATAGCGCGCCCGGATGGCTTGGGCGATGGCCCCGCTGTAAACCCGGGATTCGCTGTGAAAAACACCCGTACCCCATACGCGTCCATCCCGTCCGAAGAGGATCCACGCACTCATGAATGCCTGCTGACCGTTCACGTCTTCTGTTACTGCCCGATGGCCTTCCGCCTGGATTTCCGGGAAGTAGCGACTCGCGATCCTGCCATCATCGCCGCTGTCCTCGCGAGATGGGTACTGCGCATTTATTTCCCTCGATATCGTGTCGTGGTCCAGGTCGACGATGTCCGGTGCATCGTCGGGGCGCCGAGGCCAGCAGTAATTGATCAGCAGCAGCCAGCTTGAAGTGTAGCCGCAGCGGCCAAGGTGCTCCTTCGCGATCCCCATCGCTGCAATCCGGTCCACGGCAAAACCACCCCCTATGCTCCGGAGGGGTGGACTCGTACGTTTTGATAGGCGATTGACGCTGCCATCGCCGTTCATGAAGACCGTGACCTCGACCATGGGGCTATTGTCCTCGGCGGAACGGAATAATTCCGGGGCGTAAGTTTGCAGCGCAGCTCTTACGCGGGCCGCGGTGCGTGAGGGATCGGGCGGCCATTGCAGGACCTGGTAAACGATGAAGAGGCGCCCGGGATTTTTGGTCTCGAGCCAAGGTCCGATCGTCCATGCGCCATACTCCCCGCCACCGTAGAGGGTGTCCTGCGTCGAATCGACTCCGAGTTTCCGGTCTTCCAGCACCATATCGAGGTCGGACGGCGGTGTTCCAGGGGCAAATAGATGCTCGTGCGCGAGTTGCAGCGTTCCATAGCGATCGAACACCGCCGCGACCACCGCTGTACCATCAAAGTGCCTGTCGAAGAGCTCCGGATAGCGGGACTGCGCGATGCCGCGGGCCCAATCGGCACCCGGCCGCATATCCTCCCCAGGGAGCTTGCGAAGCTCGGGCGCGCGCAGACTCGGGGCGGGAATCTGCGCTGCAGCAAGTAGTGCGGCGAGGCTAAACGGCACCCACGCCGCCGCGATGATGCTGAGGGGCGCCGAGGGCGTAGCAGGAGGCGAATCCGCCGCTCGAGCCAGGTCGGCGTCGACATGAGGATCGCCAGCCTCGACGTACTCGAGATGCGCTGTTCGGCAATCCTCAACAGCACTTGTGCATATGTCTGCGGATCGCCCGCGGCGTGCAGCACCCGCTGATCACAGTCGGCCTCGATGGCGAAACGCATCCGCTGCAGCTGCCACCACAGGACGGGATTCCACGGAGCGAGCGCAACGAGTCCCAAGCCGACCCCGAGCAGGACGGGATCGCGCGCCGCGGAACCCAGCCCGAAATCACCGAAATGGGTTCCAGATTGGGTTCCACATTGACTGACATACCCCTGCACGGTTATATTTTCCGTCGGACATAGAGTGCCGTAAAATCAGTGACTTATATGACAGCGGTGGACGCGCCCCGACATGGATAGACGCCCCGGAAAACTTTCGGGACGTAGGAGTCGCAGGTTCAAATCCTGTCACCCCGAGTACTGATTCCATTGAAGTTTTTTATGTCCAGGCTCCATTGGTTCCAGGTATTTTTCAGCGATTGATTCCAGAATGGGTTCCACGTTTGTGCTGGGATCACCGGTGATCACCGGCGGATAGCGAAGGACGCGGGTGGTAGGCAATCCATTCGCTTCCGGTCTTCCGTCTCGCCTAACACATCCGATAAGTTTCGGCCACAGCTGAACTGACGGCGGCTGTTTCCGCCGGGTTGCGCGCGCGAGACTCGCGCTGAGCCTCATCGCAGCGGGAACGCCGGCACGGGCACTGCGGCATATCGGCTCTCAGTACATTGATCGAATCGGCGCCGCGGGTCTGCGCCTGAGGACGTAATGAAAACCCCCAAAGGGCTGCTACCCCTGATAGAGGATGGCGTTATCGATGAGGTCGTGCGGTCGCTGAAAAGCGGTAAGGAAGCAACGGTCTACGTGGTGCGCGCGGGAAGTCAGATTCGCTGCGCAAA
>JBOHZR010000147.1:0-14324 GCA_050738595.1 Steroidobacteraceae bacterium
GGCCTCGCCGGCGCCCGAGCAGCCGAAATCGATCACCGTCGAGACCGCTCTCTCGAAGGTGATCAACGCCGAGCGCCTTTCCCAGATCGAGCGCCATGCGGCCACTCTCGCGCTGATCCGAGTGATCGAGGAGGCCCGCGACACGAAGCGCGAGAACGTCGATGCGATTCTCGCCGGCGCATTCTCGACGATCTCCGCGATCGTGCTCTTTGGGCTGTACCAATCCGGCTGGGACATCCAGCTGAACCTCCTGCAGGAGTGGTTCACGCATCGCGGAGATTACGTCGCGATGAAAGGATGTCTCACCGCAAGGGCTGAGTGCAAACAGAGCCGCCCCGGGCAGCTGCTCGAGCTCATCGACAAGCATCTCGCGCAGGCGCGTGAGGAGTATGCGCGGGTGTTCGTCAATGGGCAGCGCGGCGAATGACGAAGAGCCGCCATATCGCCCCGCCGCGGCGCCCCTGGACGAGGCGCGAGGAGCGCATCCTGCGGCGGGACTATCCGGATCGTCCCTCCGCGCAGATCGCTCGCGAGCTCGCACGGCCGGTGACGAGCGTGTATGCGCGCGCAAAGTCGCTCGGACTCTTCAAGAGCGCGCAGTTCCAGGCCGGCCCGTTCTCCGGGCGCCTGCGCAAGGGCCACGCCGAGCGCGGCATCGGCACGCGCTTCCGGAAGGGTCAGGTGTGCTGGAGCAAGGGATTGCGCCGGCCGGGCTACGCGCCAGGGCGCATGGCCGAGACGCAATTCAAGAAGGGCAATCGGCCGCACAACTATCGCTGGCCGATCGGATCGGTGCGGCTCATTGCAGGGGGCAGCGGCAAAGCCAAGCCCTACCTCTACGAGAAGGTGAGCGAGGCCTCCCCGTGGACGAAAGCCTGGGTGCAGCTGCACCGGCTCGTGTGGCGCCGCGCAGGGCGGCGCATTGCGCCGCGCCATGCGCTCGCCTTCAAAGATGGCAACCAGTTCAACTGCGCGCTCGAGAATCTCGAGTGCATCCATCGCGGTGAGCTCGCCCGGCGCAATCACTGGACGCGCCGAATTCCGAAGGAGCTGCAGGAGGTCTTCGCGCTTCGCATCGCGATCAAACGCAAACTCACACTGAGGGGCCGAGATGGACAACGACATCGAGAAACTGCGTGATCACCTCTTCAGCACGCTGGATTCTCTCAAGAAGGACGAGAAGCCTGACATCGAGCGCGCCAAGGCGGTGTGCGAGGTCGCCGGCAAGATCATCGACACCGCAAAGGTCGAAGTCGACTTCCTGAAGATCGTCGGCGGCCGTGGCTCGGGATTCATTCCGCAGGGGCTTCTGCCGGCCTCGCGGCCGCCCGATCAGCCGGGCGCCGAGGTGCATCCGCCTCGAAAGCGATGCCGCGCGCGATGCTCACCGCGCTCGCCCAGCACCCCGAGGGGCTCACGAAGCGGCAGATCCGCATCCACACCGGCTATCGCGAGAGCGGGCCGGTCTCGAGCTGCTTCGCGGAGCTGCTGCGCGAGGGTTGGGTGCAGGAGGCGAACGGCGGCAGGCTCGCCATCAGCGCCGCGGGCCTGCAGGCGCTCGGGCCTTTCGAGCCTCTGCCGACCGGCGCGGCGCTGCGCGATTACCTGCTCGAGGGCACCAAGCTCTCCACCATGGAGAAGGCCATGATGCGGGCGCTCTTCGGGGCGTGGCCGGACGCACTCATCAAGAGCCGCATTCGGGAGATCGCCGGCTACGCGGACTCAGGTCCCGTCTCCTCGGCCTTCGCCCGGCTCGTGGCGCTCGGGTACGCCTCGGAGGCCGGGCGCAGTGAGCTGCGGGCGAGCGAGGAGCTCTTCGGATGAGCGAGTACCGCGCGCTCACCGTCGGGGAGGCAGCCAAAATCCTGCGCTGCAACCTGGATACCGTGCGCCGGCTCGCCGCCTGCGGCAAGATACCCGCGCGCAAGCTCGGCAAGCGCTGGCTTTTCGACCCAGAACAACTGCGCGCGTATGTGAGGGGAGAATGGCAGTCTTCAGGCGAAATCCGCCCGATGGCCCCTGGTGGGTCCGATTCCGAATTGGCGGCAAGACTGTTTGCCGAAGCGCCCACACCACGGAGCGAACGAAGGCCGAAGAGTACGAGCAGAGCCTTCGCGATCGTTACTGGCGGCAGGTCAAGCTAGGTGAGCAGGTCCACACCTGGCGCGAGGCGGTCGAGAAGTACAAGCGCGAGGCGCAGTGGCGCGCGCACACTCGCGAGACCAACCAACGGGCCCTCAGATACTTCGAGCGCATCAACCATATCCCGCTTGCCGCGATCAACGCCCAGGTCGTCACCGCCGCTCGGGAGTACGTCGAGCGCGCGCAGAAGCCCGCGAGCGCCAATCGCATCATGGCGACCTTCCGCGGCGTGCTGCGCCGGGCCGTCCTCTGGGGCTGGATTCCGTACGCGCCGCCGGTGCCGATGGCGCATGTGCCCCAGCGCGATGCGACCTATCTCGAGCCGGCGCAGTGCGAGCAGCTCGTACGCGAGCTTCCGGTGCACCTTCGGGCGCCATTCCTTTTCTGTGTGCTCACCGGCATGCGCATGGCGAACGCGCGCGATCTCACCTGGGGGCGGGTCAACCTCGAGGGCGGCGTGGCGGTGATTCCGAGCTCGCACTACAAGAGCGGGCGCACGCACGCGATCGCGCTCGATCCTGGCGCGGTGGCAGTTCTGAGGTCGCTACCAAGGAGCGGGGATCACGTCTTTATGTATGCCCCGAAGCTCAAGGGCGAGAAGCTCGGGCCGGCGCGCCCGATCCGCGGGACGTTCAACACGAAGGCATTCCGCAAGGCGCGCAAGCGCGCGGGCCTTACGGTGCGGTGGCACGACCTGCGACACACGTTCGCCTCGTGGCTCGCCCTTGCGGGCGCCTCGGACCGTGTCCTGCAGGCGATGTGCGGATGGACGAGCCCGGCGATGGCGAGCCGCTATGCGCACCTTCGAGTCGGGGATCTGCGTTCGTGGGCGTCTGCGGTGGGAGCAAACGCAGCTACATCGATCGCCGCGATCGGAGTCTCAGTCGATCCGCAGATGCCTGAAAATACGGGGAAATCTTTGGTGCCGGCTGTAGGAATCGAACCTACGACCCCATCATTACGAATGATGTGCTCTACCAGCTGAGCTAAGCCGGCACCGCCCCGCCTTGCGCGAGGGCGGGAATTCTAGCCCGGATCACTCCCCGGCGGTATCCGCCGGCTTCTTCCTGAGGCGGATCACCAGATCGATCCCGGCCATCTCCATGCCGGGCGGGGGCGGGGGGAGGCGGCGGAACTCGACGTCCGGCACCGGCACGTCGATCAGGTCGCCGCTGTCGAGATCATGGAAGTGATAATGCGCGGCGACGTTCGAGTCGAACCACGCGCGGGCGCCATCGACACTCAGCTGCCGGATCAGCCCTCGGGCGGCAAAGAGATTGAGCGTGTTGTAGACCGTCGCCTTGGAGACGCGGGCACCGCTCGCGCGCAAGCTCGCGAGGATCTGCTCCGCCGACAGATGCTGAGGCGCGGCGAGCAGGAGTGCGGCGATCTGCAGCCGCTGCGCGGTCGGCCGAATACCGAAGTCGGCGAGCCGCTGGGCGCAGAGCGCTGTCGGGTCCTGGGCCGGGGTTGGGGGCCGATCATCCATAACTGTTCATTATAACTGAGCCGGCGCAGCTGCCAAAAAAGAGGCAGAACCGAACCCATGCCGGGCGCGGCGCGGCGCCGCGCAGCGCGTGGCGGCGCCGGGCAGCCTTGCGCTGCGCCGCTGGGCCCATCGCCGGTCCCACTTCGCCGTCCCACGGGGCTACGCTCAGCCCTCGCCCTCGGGGCCCTTCGATTCGCCGGCCAGGCGACGGCGAAGCTCGCGAGGCAGCGCGAAGGTCACCCGCTCCTCGCGGCCGACGACCTCCTGAGCCGCGACACCGCCCCACTCCCGCAGCCGCTCGATGACCCGTTGGACCAGCACCTCGGGAGCCGATGCGCCCGCTGTCACGCCGATGGCGCTCTTGCCTTCGATCCACTCCCGATGCATCTCCTCGGGGCCATCGACGAGATAGCCCGGGACGCCGCTGCGCTCGGCGAGCTCGCGCAGCCGGTTGGAATTCGAGCTTGTCTTGGAGCCCACGACGATGAGCACCTCGCAGGCCTCGAGCAGCTTCTTCACCGCGTCCTGGCGGTTCTGGGTCGCGTAGCAGATGTCCTCTTTGCGCGGCGTTGCGAGTCCCACAAACCGCGAGCGCAGGACCTCCACGATCTCGGCCGTATCGTCCATCGAGAGCGTGGTCTGGGTCACAAACGCGAGCTGCGCGGGGTCGCGCACCTCGAGCTGCGCCGCTTCCGCGGCACTCTGCACGAGGTACATCCGCCCACCGAAGGACGTGTCGAATCGCCCGAGCGTACCTTCCACTTCCGGATGTCCGGCGTGGCCGATAAGGATCACGTCGCGCCCCTCACGCGCGTAGCGCTGCACTTCCATGTGCACCTTCGTCACCAAAGGGCACGTCGCATCGAACACGGCGAGACCGCGATCGCGCGCATTGTGCTCGACGGCGCTCGACACCCCGTGGGCGGAGAAGATGACGGTCGCACCGTCCGGCACCTCCTCGAGCTCCTCGACGAACACGGCGCCGAGGCCGCGCAGCCGATCGACGACGTAGCGGTTGTGCACGACTTCGTGCCGCACGTAGATCGGCGCGCCGAAGAGGTCGAGCGCGCGCTCGACGATGTCTATCGCGCGATCGACGCCGGCGCAAAAGCCGCGCGGGTTGGCGAGAAGGATCTGCATGAGCTCGACTCCTACGACTTTCGCGCCGACCACCGCCGATCATCGCCGGCCTGCGGCAAAGCCTCGGCGGTCATCGGCCGGACGGGCTCCCATGCCCCCCGACCCAGGCATCGAGAAGCATGAGTATGGCACCGACGGTGATCGCCGAATCGGCGACATTGAATGCCGGAAAATACGCATCCTTCCAGTGGACCACGATGAAATCGATGACGTGCCCGAGCCGCAGGCGGTCGATGAGATTCCCGAGCGCCCCGGCGAGGATGAGCGAGAGGCTGATCGCGAGCAGCCACTCCCGCCGCGCATCGAGCCGTCTCAACCAGGCGACGATACCGATCGCGACCACGATCGCAAGGGCGGTGAAGAGCCAGCGCTGCCACCCCGAGGCATCCGCCAGGAAACTGAAGGCGGCCCCGCGGTTGTAGCGCAGCGTGATCTCGAGCACAGGCAGCAGCACGAGCCGGGCACCGTATGCGAAATGATGCGCGATCCAGCTTTTCGTGAGCTGATCGAGCGCAATGACGAGAACGGCGACGGGCAGCCAGCGCCAGCCGCGCGCCATGCGCGCCGCCGGCTCGCTCAAGCGAATCTCCTGCGCTCACCCGAGCCCGCGACGTTCACGATGCAGCGCCCGCAGAGCTGCGGGTGCTCCGGATGCGAGCCGACATCGGGCAGCCGCTGCCAGCAGCGCACGCACTTGGGGGCCTGGGTAGGTTTCACCGCGATCCAAACCCCCTCCCGTGCGGCATTCACGGCGGGCACCGCTCCCTCCGGAGCCGCCGAAACCCGGTGGACCCGTGCCGCGGAGGTGATCAGGAAGAATCGCAGCTCATCTGCGAGCGCATCGAAGCGCTGCCGCTCCGCGGGCACGCAATACACGTCCACTTCCGCATCGAGAGGCGCGCCGATCGCACCGGCATCGCGCAGTTTCTCGAGCTCGCGCAGCACGTCCCCGCGCAGCGCGAGGAGCGCTGGCCAGTCGATGTCGTGGGAAGAAACCTCCGGCGCCTCGTGCCAGGTCGCGAGAAACACCGACTCGCTGCGCTGCCCCGGAATGGCGCGCCAGATCTCCTCCGCCGTGAACGAGAGGATCGGCGCGAGCCAGCGGACCATGCTTTCGGCGATCTGGTAGAGCGCCGTTTGGGCCGAGCGGCGCGCGAGGCTCCGAGGCTGAGTCGTGTAGAGCCGGTCCCGGACCACATCCAGGTAAAACGCGCTCAGGTCGACGATGCAGAAATTGTGCACCTTGTGATAAACGAGGTGGAACGCATAGTTGCGGTACGCCTCGATGAGCTCCGACTGCAGCGTGCGCGCGCGCGCGATCACCCATCGGTCGAGCGCGATCAGCTCAGCAGGATGCACGGCATCGCGCTCGGGATCGAAACCGTGGAGATTGCCGAGCAGGAAGCGCGCGGTGTTGCGCAGCTTCCGATACGACTCCGCGGCTCGCTGGACGAGCGCGTCCGACGCGCTCATCTCGTTCGCGTAGTCGGTCGAGGCGATCCACAGCCTGAGCACATCCGCTCCGAGCGTGTCGATGACCTTCTGCGGCGCGACGACGTTGCCGAGCGATTTGGACATCTTGCGGCCCTTCTCATCCACGGTGAACCCGTGGGTGAGAACGCCGCGGTACGGCGCTCGCTCGTAGAGCGCTTCCGACATCAAGAGCGAGCTCTGGAACCAACCGCGGTGCTGATCGGAGCCCTCGAGATACAGGTCCGCAGGCATCGCGAGCTCGGGCCTCAAGGTACCCACGCACTCGAACGAAAGACCGGAGTCCGCCCACACGTCCATCACATCCGTGAGCTTGCGATACGCAGATGCGTCGGCGCCGATGAGCTCGGCTGGATCCAAGCGGAACCAGGCCTCGATCCCTTCGCGCTCGATACGCGCCGCGATCACATCGAACAGCTCGAGCGAGCGCGGGTGCGGCTCGTTCGTCTCTCCGTGCACGAAGAGCGTGATCGGCAGCCCCCATGTCCGCTGTCGCGAGATGCACCAATCGGGGCGGCTCTCGATCATGCCGCTGATCCGCTGCTCGCCCCACGCGGGCGTCCAGCGAACGGTCTCGATGTCCCTGAGCGCATGCTCGCGCAGCCCGCGAGCCTCCATGCTGATGAACCACTGCGGCGTCGCTCTGAAAATCAAAGGCGTCTTGTGCCGCCAGCAATGTGGATAGCTGTGCCGCAGCGGCTCGAGGTGCAGCAGGAGACCGGCCTCGCGCAGCCTCTGAACGATCACGCCATTCGCATCATCGACCTTCAGCCCCGCGACGAGCGGCGTGTCCGGCAGAAAGCGCCCGTCACCGCCGACGGGATTCGCGACGGGCAGGCCGTAACGCTGTCCGACGACGAAGTCCTCGAGGCCGTGGCCGGGAGCGGTGTGGACCGCGCCCGTGCCGGCATCGAGCGTCACGTGCTCGCCGAGAATCACGGGAACCGTGCGATCCTGGAACGGATGGGCGACGCGCAGTCCCTCGAGCGCGCGGCCGTCGAATTCTGCGAGGGTGCGACGCACCTGCAGCCCAGAGCGCTTGACGCTCGCCGGCGCGAGCTCCGCTGCGAGAATCAAACGGCGCACGCCGCCGCGCGGCCGCGCGACTGGCCCCGCAGCACCCTGCCCCGCAGCACCCTGCCCCGCAGCACCCTCCCGCGCGTCCGCCCGCTCGACAGCCTCCGGCTCGGCCTCGACGAGTACGTAGCGGAAGTCATTGCGGACAGCGACCGCTTGGTTGGCCGGCAGCGTCCAGGGCGTCGTCGTCCAGATCACGAGATCGACCCGCGAGGCGCCGCCGAGCGTTCCGGACGCAAGCCCGACTCGGCGCTCGAGATCACGCTCGTCGACGACCGGAAAAGCGACGTCGACCGCCGGCGAGGTGTGTTCCTCGTACTCCACTTCCGCCTCGGCGAGCGCCGAGCGGCATTCCGTGCACCAGTGCACGGGCTTCACACCGCGGTAGATGTGCCCCCCGCGCAGGATGCGTCCCACGACACGCACCTGCTGGGCCTCGTAGCGCGGGTCCATGGTGAGATAGGGATGCTCCCATTCACCGAACACGCCGAGCCGTTTGAAGTCCTTTCTCTGCAGCTCGATCTGCTCCGCCGCGTAGCTGCGGCACGCCGCGCGGAACGCCGCCGCGTCGAGCTTCTGGCCCGGGCGGCCGTGCTGCTTCTCGACCTGCTGCTCGATCGGCAACCCGTGGCAGTCCCAGCCCGGGACATAGGGCGCATCGAACCCATCGAGCGTACGCGCCTTGACGATGATGTCCTTCAGGACCTTGTTGATCGCGTGCCCGAGATGGATGACGCCGTTTGCATACGGAGGACCATCGTGCAGCAAAAAGCGCGGGCGGCCGCGGCTCGCGTCGCGAATCTTTCCATAGAGGCCGGCTCGCTCCCACGCTTCGAGCTGGCCCGGCTCGCGCCGCGCGAGATCCGCCTTCATCGGGAAGTCGCTCTGCGGCAGATTGATCGAATATTTGTGGTCAGGCACTAGGACTCGCTTCTCTCTTCAAAATCGCACGCGCTGCGGCAGCATCGCGCTGCATCTGCTCGACGAGCGCATCGAGGGAATCGAATCGCTCCTCCTCGCGGAGCTTCTCGACGAACTGCACCTCGATCTCGCGGCCGTACAGGTCTCCTTCGTAATCGAACAGGTGCGCCTCGAGCAGCGGCTCGCCGCCGTCGACGGTCGGACGCGTCCCGAGGCTCGCGACGCCGGGCCAGCCGGCGAGATTCTCGCCGCGCACCCGCACCGCGAAGATGCCTTCCAGGGCCGGCCTGCGCCGCTCCAGGCGCAAATTCGCGGTCGCGAACCCGAGCTGCCGACCGAGCCGCTGGCCCTCGACCACCCGGCCGCTCATGCGATAGGGCCGGCCGAGCCAGCGCTCCGCCTGCCGCAGGTCCCCGCGAGCGAGTGCCTCGCGGATGCGGCTGCTGCTCACGCGGACCCCGTCCACGGCGACGGGCGGCACCACATCGACCAGCGCGCCGCAGCTCGCGCCGGCATCCTCGAGCATCGCCGCCGCCGCCTCACCGTTGCGCCCGAAGCGAAAATCGTGGCCGACCACGACGACCGGCGCGCGCAGATCCTCGAACAGCAGCCGCGCGAACCCCTCGCTCGGCAGGCTGCGCACGCTCTCGCAGAAGCGCAGCAGCCACACATAATCGAGGCCCGTGCCTTTGAGGAGCTTCAGCCGCTCCCGGCACGATGTGAGCCGCGGCGGCGGGTCGGCCGGCGCCAGGTGCTCCCGCGGCATCGGCTCGA
Organism: Steroidobacteraceae bacterium; assembly: GCA_050738595.1. GTDB lineage: Bacteria > Pseudomonadota > Gammaproteobacteria > Steroidobacterales > Steroidobacteraceae > JASHUC01. The sequence goes on from JBOHZR010000147.1 coordinate 9,035, forward strand.
ACGTCAGCATCATCGTCGGCCGCGCGAGCCGCTGCCCGTGCTCGAGCACGCGCCCGATGAGCGCGCGATGGCCAACGTGAATGCCGTCGAACGTGCCGACCGTGACGACGCTCCCGCGATGGCCCTCGCGCAGATTCCGAAGTCCCCGAATGAGCTTCATGAGCCCTTCGCCAGAGTCTCCCGGCGCGCCGTCCAAGACCGAAAGTATAGGGAGTCCCGGCCGCTCCACGCGAGGACTGCCGCGCCGTTGGGCCGTCTCAGCCCCCTTTAGCCGTCTCAGCGCCCTTGCGTGCCATGGCCTGTCGGCCCGGGCCGTTCCGCGGCGTTGACAACCCGCCGACCGCTCCGCACACTACCGCGCCTTTTTCAACAGCCAATCGTCGGAGTCGTTCGTGGCGAATACCAAGTCGGCCGAGAAAGCGGCCCGGCAGGCCGAGAAGCATCGTGCGCGCAATATTGCGCTCCGCTCGCGCATGCGCAGCGCGGTCCGGGCGGTGACTTCGGCCGTTGCAGGGGGCAACAAGCAGGCCGCCGCGGCGAGCTACCGCGCGGCCGTGCCGGTCATCGATACGCTCATAAACAAGCAGATCATCCACCGGAATAAGGCGGCGCGTCACAAGAGCCGCCTCGCCGCGCGCGTCCGCGCGATGAGCTGACCGCCTCGCGCGGCTTCGCGCCGCCCTCCAGGAAGCGCATCACCGCCTCGGTGAGCTCGCGCGTGCCCTGCCCCGTTGCTGCCGAGATCAGAAAGCGCGGCCCCCGATAGCGGAGCCTGCGCGCGATGTCCTGCGCGCGGCGCTCAGCGTCGCCGGCGGGCAGCAAATCGCGTTTGTTGATCACGAGCCAGCGCGGCTTGACCGCAAGCTCACCGCTGAACTTCTTGAGCTCGGCGATGATCGCTCGGGCGTCCCGCACCGGATCGGCCTCGGGATCGAGCGGGGCGATGTCGACGAGATGCAGCAGGAGCCTCGTACGCTGCAGGTGCTTGAGGAAGCGGATGCCGAGCCCCGCACCCTCGGCTGCGCCCTCGATGAGCCCCGGAATATCGGCCATCACGAAGCTGCGGTGCTCGCCGGCAGCCACCACACCGAGATTCGGATACAGAGTGGTGAAGGGGTAGTCGGCGACTTTCGGGCGTGCCGCCGACACCGCGCGGATCAGCGTGGATTTGCCTGCATTCGGCAGCCCCAATAATCCCACATCGGCAATGACCTTGAGCTCGAGCGAGAGGTGTCGCTTCTCACCGGGCAGCCCCGGCCCGAACTGGCGGGGTGCGCGGTTGGTGCTCGACTTGAATCTGGTGTTGCCCCAGCCGCCCTTGCCGCCTTGCGCCACGAGCAGCTGCACGCCGGTCGCCGCGAGATCGCCGAGCTGCTCGCCCGTATCGAGGTCGCGGATCACCGTGCCGACCGGCACGGGAACGAAGAGGTCACCGCCCGCCGCGCCCGTGCAGTCGCGCCCACCGCCAGGCTCTCCGGACGCCGCCTTGTAGGTGCGCTCGACACGGAAATCCGCGAGCGTGTTCATCCCGGCGATGGCGCGCAGGTAGACGCTGCCGCCGTGTCCACCGTCACCGCCGTCGGGTCCTCCGAAGGGAACGAATTTCTCGCGGCGAAAACTGGCGCTGCCGCGCCCGCCGTGGCCCGCCTGGACCTTGACTCGCGCTTCGTCGACGAATTTCATGGGCGAAGCGGCACGCGCGCGCTGCCGGCGTCCCCGCGCGGACCGTTAAGCGGTCTTCGCGAGCTCCGGCAGGATGCTCACGTGCAAGCGCTGCTGGGGGCCGCTGCGCTTGAATGCGACGCGCCCGGTGACCTTCGCAAAAAGCGTATGGTCGGTGCCGATCCCGACGTTCTCGCCCGCCCGGACGGTGGTGCCGCGCTGGCGCACGAGAATGTTGCCCGCAAGCACCCGCTCCCCGCCGAAGCGCTTCACTCCGAGGCGCTTGGAATGAGAGTCCCGGCCGTTCTTGGTGCTGCCGCCTGCCTTTTTGTGTGCCATGTCTGCGAATACCTCCGCGCCTGACCCAAGCGCACGCCGCCTCGGGGCGGCTCGCCCTCTCCGCGGCCTTCAGCCGGCGGTGATATCGGTCACCCGCACTTCCGTGAACGGCTGCCGGTGACCCTTGCGCCGCAGATAGTGCTTGCGGCGCCGGAACTTCACGATCGAAACCTTCTCGCCCTTGCCATGGCGCACGACAGTCGCGACCACCTTGCTGCCGTCCAGCCGGGGCTTTCCGAGCTTCACCTCGGCCCCCTCCCCGACGAGGAGCACCTCGCCGAACTCGACCGTGGAACCCGGCTCGGCGTCGAGCTTCTCGACGCGCAGCACCGCATCCTTGGTGACCCGATACTGCTTGCCGCCGGTGGCGATGACCGCGTACATGATGTGAACCCCGAAACTTAAAGGGCGCTGGCGCCCCCGGTCCGCGAAAGGCCGCGCATTCTACGCACGGGATGAGGAGGGGTCAAACCGGCGCTGTCCGGCCAATGCACCGGTTTCTGGCGCCCGTGCGCGCACTTACGGCTGGACCTACAATGATCGAACTTCCGATCGGGGGCTCGCTCTTCGCCCACGCCCGGCTCTACGATGCGCAACCCTAAAGACATCCCGACCGCCATGACGCTCGAGGACATTCGCGAGCTCGTCCGGCTCGACCTCGCGGCGGTCGATGACGTGATCCGGTTGCGCCTGAAGAGCTCCGTTCCCCTCATCGACCGGATCGCCGAGCACATCGTTTCGGGCGGGGGCAAGAGGCTCCGACCACTCCTCGTTGTCCTCGTCGGCCGGGCATGCGGCAATACTGGATCCGGGCACGTCGAAGCGGCAGCGTTCATCGAGTTCATCCACACGGCGACCCTCCTTCATGATGATGTCGTCGACGGCTCCTCCATGCGGCGGGGCCGCGACACGGCAAACGAGGTGTTCGGCAATCAGGCGAGCGTCCTGGTCGGCGATTTCGTGTACTCGCGCGCGTTCCAGATGATGGCTTCGCTCGACTCGCAGCGCGTGATCGAGATCATGGCGGACGCGACAAACGTGATCGCCGAGGGGGAAGTGCTGCAGCTCATGAACGCTCACGACCCCGAGACCACCGAGCAGCGCTACCTCGACGTGATCTATCGCAAGACCGCGCGGCTGTTCGAGGCCGGCGCGGAAGTCGCCGCGGTACTGTCCTCGGGGGGCCGCGAGATCGAGCGCACTCTGTCACGTTACGGACGGCACCTCGGCACGGCCTACCAGCTCGTCGACGATGTGCTCGATTTCCGCTCGAATCCGGCCGAGCGCGGCAAGAACCTCGGCGATGACCTCGCCGAGGGCAAGCCGACCCTGCCCCTCATCCATGCCCTGCGGCTCGTCGGCGAGCCGGACCGCGAGCTCATTCGCCAGGCGATCCAGCGCGGCGGTCTAGCGCAGCTCGAGCCGATCGTGGGCGCGATCGAGTCGAGCGGCGGCCTCGAGTACGCAGCGCGCCTCGCACGGCGGGAATCCGCAGCCGCGCTCGATGCGCTCGAGATTCTCCCGGAATCGAACTACAAGCGCGGCTTGCAGGCGCTCGCACGCTTCGCGGTCGACCATACGACCTGAAAGTATGGGGGCGGGGCTGACCGCGCCTCCCGAGGCGCGGGGCTCGTTCCGCGGCCCGCAGTCGCCGACTGGCGGGCGCGCGTGGACTCTCGTATAAACGGCTGTAAACGGCAACGCAGCCCCTGGCGTCCAACCTAAAATCGCCCTCGCGAAGGAGTTTTCAGGCATGTACGGCTATCGCGCCCTCATCTGTGCTCTGGCCATCGTGGCTCTGGGCGGCTGCGTCAATGCATCGAACGACAACGGCGGCGGCCCGGACAACACGGCCAACACGGGCAGTACCGGCAGCGCGGGAACGAACGGAGCGGCCAGAGGCTCGTTTTTCGGCAATGGCGACGTGACGGCCAACAGCCAGGGCGGTCACACCGTGAACGGCTCCGTGACGGTCAGGGACGGCGACAAGAGCGGTGATCTGAGCACCGTAAACGGCGGAATTCACGTAGGCCAACGGGCAACCATCGATGGGGCGACGACGGTCAACGGCAGCATCGATATCGGCAACCATGCGATCGCGGATGCCATCAAAACCGTGAACGGTTCCATATCCGTCGACGATGACGCACGGATCGAGCACGCGATCACAGCGGTGAATGGCTCCCTCACACTGCGCAACGGCGCGGAGGTCGACGGCAGCATCTCGAACGTGAACGGCACGATCCGGCTCAACGGCGCGCACGTGGCCGGAGGCATCCAGACGGTCGGGGGCGATATCTACCTGGAAGGCGCCTCGCACGTCGAGGGCGGCATTCTCGTCCACCAGCCCCAATCGCAGAGCTGGTTCCGGGAAACGCGCGATCCCCGCATCGTGATCGGTCCCGGCTCCGTCGTGCAGGGCGAGCTCAGATTCGAGCGGAAGGTCGAGCTCTACGTGAGCGACAAGGCGACGATCGGGCCCGTCGTCGGTGCAACGCCCGTGCGGTACTCGGGCGAAGGCCCCGTCGGGTGAAGCGACGCTGGCACAGCCCGCTGCGCCGGCTGACCGGCCGAGCGGTACCCGCCTCCTCTCCCACTTGCGTTGCCGCTCACCCCCCGCATCCAGTAGACTTCGCGGCCCGCAGGCGATCGGGCCTTCGGGCGATGGCGCCTGGTCGCGCTCCCGCATCGCCCACGACCAGGGGCCCAGCGCCGGCACCGGCCCATCGATCCGGGGTGTAGCTCAGCCTGGTAGAGCACTACGTTCGGGACGTAGGAGTCGCAGGTTCAAATCCTGTCACCCCGAGTACTGATTTCATTAGAGTTTTTTATTTCCCGGCTCCATTGGTTCCAGGTATTTTTGGGCGATTGGTTCCAGAAGTGGTTCCACTTTTGGGATGAGATCATCGATGGTCACCGGCGGATAGCGAAGGACGCGGGTGGTAGGCAATCCACTCGCTTCCGGTCTTCCGCCTCGCCTAAACACATCCGATAAGTTTCGGCCACAGCTGAACTGACAGCGGCTGTTTCCGCCGGTTTGCGCGCGCGAGACTCGGGCTGAACCTCGTCGCAGCGGGAGCGCCGGCACGCGCAGTGCGGAATATTGGCTTCTCGGTACATTGATCGAATCGGCGCCGCCGCTCTGCGCCTAAGGACGTAATGAAACCCCCAAAGGGCTGCTACCCCTGATAGAGGATGGCGTTATCGATGAGGTCGTGCGGTCGCTGAAAAGCGGTAAGGAAGCAACGGTCTACGTGGTGCGCGCGGGAAGTCAGATTCGCTGCGCAAA
>JBOHZR010000148.1:0-4348 GCA_050738595.1 Steroidobacteraceae bacterium
GATCTATCCTGCGGGCGATCGCCCTTTGGATATCTGCATCCGAAGGGAAGGTCCCGACCTTCGGCGCAGGCATCGCGGACTTGCCGCCGCTTCGCGGCATTGATGGCGCATCCGAGCTGCGGGTGAACACCAGCGGCATGAGGCTGTTCCCCTGACTGAACTCGCCTTGCATGTAGCCGCCGTCGTTGGAAAGCTCGGCCTGATAACGTGCGCGCATCACCGCGATGTTGACGCTGACGTTGCGGCCATTGCGCGCGACCAGCACGGGCATGTCGAACCGTCCCGCATCGGGGAGGTCCAGCGTCGCCGTCGTCCCGTGATTGCCCGTCTGGACGTGGAGCAACAGGTGCAGCACGCCCGGTGGACCAAGGTCGACCCCGCCTTGCCAGTCGCCGTCCAGACCCTCGATACGCGGCAAAGGCGGCGGAAGCCCAGGCGATAGATTCAGCGGAAACGTTTGGCCGTTCGCGGCGGTCCAGGTGCCCACCCAGCCACTGCCGGCCTTGTCCCAATTCCCATCGTAACGGCCATGCGCACCAGGATCGTCGAAGCGCAGCCGACCGTCGGTAACACTGACATGAGTCAGAGCGTCGCCGCGCTCGCCGAGCTCCACGGTATCTATCGTGGCGATCGGCCCCTTGGCCGATGTCCTGAGATGAATGGCTACCTCGAGCGGGCCCACTGGGCTGTTCAGCGTCCCGATCCAATCACCATGGTTCGGAACGCTCGCCCGTGGTGCCACCGGCTCGGCTTGAGCGCGCGCGATGGCGCACGTCGCGAGCATCACGGCCAGAATAGATGCAACGAGAAACTTGGACATATGATAACTCTCCTATGTACTCAACCGGTTGCGGTCGGCCCCCGCCGAGTTGAACTCCTCGAGAGCTGAGCGCCGGGCCATTGCCTCCCCTTGACCCGGGACCCCGTGGGTGTGTATTGTGCTATCAGAGTAGCACATTAAGTGATCTTCCACCTCAACCATTCCTCGGGCATACCGGTCTATCTGCAGCTGATGGAGCAGATCAGGCACGGCGTCGAGACCGGTGCCCTTCGAGCCGGCGAGAGGCTTCCGACGATTCGTAACCTGGCGGGAGAGCTTGTGATCAATCCGAATACGGTCGTTCGTGCGTACCGAGAGCTTCAACACGAGGGAGTCGTGGAGCTCCGCCAAGGCTCCGGCGCATACATCGGACGGTCCGTGGTTGGACGCGGTCAGGTAATGGCCAAGGCCGGAAAGCTCGTCGGTTCAGCCCTCGAACGTTTGGCAGCGCTCGGTCTCACCGAGGAGGAGATTCGCAGGGTCGTCGAGAACGAACTGGCCGTGGCCCGAAAGAATCGCGATACGGAGATGGTATGAGCGAGGCGGTAATCGAAATCGATGGACTGCGAAAGTCCTTCGGTAGCCACGCAGCACTGGACGGCCTCGATCTGCGAGTGCCGGCCGGGAGCGTGTTCGGCTTTCTCGGACGCAATGGCGCCGGAAAGACCACGACGATCAAACACCTGCTGGGTCTTATCAAAGCGGACGCCGGAGCCGCGCGCATCTTCGGGCGCACGGTGGACGATCCGGGTGCGAGCGTCCGCATTCGCCGGCGCATCGGGTTCGTCACGGAAGACAAGGATCTGTATCCGTACATGACGGTGGATGGCATCATCCGATTCACGCGTCCGTTCTTCCCCGGATGGCGACGTGATTTGGAGCAGCGCTATCTCGACCTATTTGATCTGCCACGCAGCAAGTCGATCTCGCAGCTCTCGAAGGGCATGCGGTCGAAGCTCATGATGTTGCTCGCGATCTCGCACGGCGCGGAGCTCCTGATTCTCGACGAGCCCATGGATGGCCTCGATCCGGCGGTCACGGAGCAGTTGCTCCGTGAGCTCGTCGCCATCGCGGCCAATGATGGCACTACGATCTTCTTCTCCTCGCATCAGCTCCCCGATGTGGAGCAGATCTCCGATCACGTCGCAATCATAGACCGCGGAAAGACGCTGCTTTGCGGAGAACTTGACGATCTGAAGACGCGCTATCAACGACTCAGCGTCGTGTGTTCGGGCGAGCCCCCGAGCGACATCGGCCGGTTAGAAGGGGTCGAAAGCGTGCGCCGCAAGGGCCGGATGCTCTCGATACTCGTGAGCCGCAATGCTGACTCGGTCGCCGCCCAGCTGCGGCATTCCTCGGGTACGGCGGTCGAGCGCTTCCCGGTCACGCTGAAGGAAGTCTTTCTCGAACACGTGGGGAATACCTAATGCTCTGGTTGAAGGCATGGATGGAGACGCGATGGAAAGCCGCATGGATGTTGTTCGCTGGCGCCCTGTTCTACGGCCTCGTCCTTGCCGAAGCTAGAAAAGCGCCGACGAGTCTTCTCGCGATGGGAGTGTTGTTCTCGGTTCTCGTTACTATCTTTCTGGCCGGCACCGGAATCGAAACGACTTCGACCCGACCGGGTGAGTCGGCGAAGGGTAGCGAAGGATCGAAGCTCTTTACACTGTCGTTGCCGGTCACACGCGCTCGGATATTCTGCGTGCGGACCGTCATCGGTCTGCTCGAGGCGGGAGTTCTCCTGTCGTTGCTTGCTATCGCCGCGTGGCTTCTATTGCCGTCGCTAGCAGGGAACGCAGATGATGCGCTCGGGACCTTCGCGGTGATCGTCTCCTTCAGTGTGGCTGTCTACGCAATCTCAGCGTGTCTGTCCACGTTTTGTGATGAGGGTTGGCGAATCAGGCTCAGCGTGCTCGCCGTAGCGGGAATTTTTGTTCTCTCCGCTTCCCATAGGCTTCCCCCGGCCATTGATGTATTACGTTCGCTCGTTTCTGAATCGCCACTGGTCACGCACCGGATGCCGTGGGACGCGATCTTCACGGCCTGCGTTCTGGCGATCGTGTTTTTCGCGGCGACGCTGATGATCGTCCAAAAACGCGACTACTAGACTAGGGACCAACGGCCTACTCGAACTGAGTCGGCCCTAGCAGTGGTTCGCGGAACGAGACGCGTTCGACGGACTCGAACGACCGGAATTCGGAAAACCAACTGAGCTCGCGACCGACCGGATCTGTGCCGCACTGAGCCTATCCGCAACAGTTTGATCGCGACCACTGCGGGCGGCCCCTGGCGCCCACTCGGGACACCCCAATCACGATCGACTCGCCGTGCGTGTCAGATGCTTAACTCTCGCCGCGCCTGCTATATAATCGCAATGTGGTCGCTCGTCAGCCTCGTTCCAATCAGCCGGCTCCGTATCCGATGCCCCGGATCCTCGCGTTCGTGATGATCGCCGGTATCGCTCTGACATCTTGTAATTCCCCGTCAGAATCCAGCACGGGAGCGGCGGGAAGAACCGGTGGAGGCAAAGCCTCGGCCATCCAGGCTTGCGATCTGCTCACGCTGGACGAGATCAAGCAGGCCAGCGGCGCCGCGATGGGTGCGGGACACCTGCAGACGACAAACACGCAGGCCTCCTGCGACTGGACCAGCCCCGATGGGACCTCCGGGGCCTCAGGTGTCGGCGTGATCGTCCAAGACTTCGACGACGACCTCTGGCAGGCCATGTCCGGCTCCACGCACGCAATCGCAGTCACGGGGATCGGTCAAGGGGCCTTCAAGGGATACCCGCACAGCGGAGACCTCAGCGTAAAGCAGGGTAAGTACGAGGTCGACGTGGGCATCGTAGACTTCAAGCACGATGACGCGACCGTAGACGCGGCCGCTCTGACGCTGATGAAGCTCGTGCTCTCGCGTCTCTGAGCCGCCAGGAACTGAAAGAGTCGCATACCACAACGCCGTCTGGTCACAAATCGTGACCTCACGCCGAAGGTCATGGGCGACGAATGACCGCTGGGCTGCACTGGAGCGGCCATAACCCGGCCGGCCGGCTACGCACCCTCCGTGCCCTAAGCTGCCAGATGAGCACCCCGAGAGCAGCCGTTGCGGCGAGGCAAAGCGGACAGACCAAAGCAGCCGTAGCCCGACTCCCGGCGATACTCAATGTTCACGCGGCCGGTCCCTGGGGTCTAGTGGGCTATCCCCACGCTGCAGGGTCCTCACCGGGAAGACTCCCTTCCGCGCCGGAAAAGCGCACTTGCCGCACGGGTGGCATGGGCACGTAACACGCAGCCTTACTGTTCCTTCGTTCGAAAACGGGAGGCGCGGTGGGAAGCTGTCGGGGCCTTCCCATGTGTGGCCCGCAGGAGCCTGGGCTAGGATTCCAAGGACTTCCGCCATTCCGTTCGGATTCGAGCGCCTCGGATCGCACGTTTGCCTGAGATGCGCTGGGCGCAGGTCAATTGCGCTATCCTCTGGCGCGAAGATGCGGGCCATCTTTGAATACGAGGGATTGATGACCATGAGAAG
>JBOHZR010000149.1:0-22248 GCA_050738595.1 Steroidobacteraceae bacterium
ATACCGGAGTGCTGCCGGATCTCTTTCGCGAGGGCCAAGGCGTCATCGCTCACGGCCATCTCAGTGCCGACGGGGTGTTCGTCGCGGACGAGGTGCTCGCCAAGCACGACGAGAAGTACATGCCGCCCGGGATGGCCGCGCAGATCAAAGCGGAGCACGGCGGGGTGATGCCCTTCGGCACCGGCACGGGCGCAGGTGCTGCCGCTCCCATCACCACCGCCGCGGGCGGCGCGCCGCGGGGAGGATCCTGATGCTTCCAGAGCTCGGTCATTTCGCGCTGATCCTCGCGATGCTGCTCGCGATGCTGCAGGCGTTCTTCGGCATCGCCGGGCCCGCTCTGAATCGCGACCGCTGGGTGTCCGCGACGATCTCCACCGCCGCAGGCCAGCTCGTCATGGTCGCGACGTCCGTCGGCTGCCTCGTCATGTCGTTCGTCAATTTCGATTTCTCCGTGCGCTATGTCGCGGAGAACTCCAATTCGGCGCTGCCGCTGTTCTACCGCATCACGGCGCTCTGGGGCGCGCACGAAGGCTCGCTCCTGCTCTGGATCATGCTGCTCGCGTGCTGGACGGCGGTCGTCGCGGTCGCCACGCAGCGCCTGCCGCGGCGCTTCGTCTCGCGGGTGCTCGGGGTGCTCGGATTCTTGAGCTTCGGCTTTCTTCTCTTCACGCTCATCACGTCGAACCCCTTCCTGCGGCTGGAGCCCCCCGCGCCGGACGGCATCGACCTGAATCCTCTCCTGCAGGACCCAGGCCTCGCGAGCCATCCGCCGATCCTGTACACGGGCTACGTGGGGCTCGCCGTGGCTTTCTCGTTCGCATGCGCCGCGATGCTCGAAGGCAAGACGGACTCCGCCTGGGCACGCTGGGCACGGCCCTGGGCGACGGCGGCGTGGGCGTTTCTGACGTGCGGGATCACCCTCGGGAGCTGGTGGTCCTACCACACCCTCGGCTGGGGCGGATTTTGGGCGTGGGATCCGGTAGAGAACGCCTCGTTCATGCCCTGGCTCGTCGGCACCGCACTCATCCATTCGCTGGCGGTGACGGACAAGCGAGGCCTGTTCAAGAGCTGGACGCTCTTGCTGTCACTGCTCGGCTTCTCGTTGAGCCTGATCGGCACGTTCCTCGTCCGCTCTGGCGTGATCGTCTCCGTTCACTCGTTCGCAGCCGATCCCACGCGCGGCACCGGGATCCTGATCTTTCTCGTCATCGCGATCGGGTTGGCGCTCGGGCTATACGCCTGGCGCGCGCCGACCCTCAAATCGAACGCGGGCTTCGAGCTCACGGCGCGCGAAGCGTTTCTGCTCTTCAACAACATATTGCTCGTCATCGCGGCGGCGACGGTATTCGGCGGCACAATTGCTCCGCTCATCGCCGCGGCGCTCGGGCAGGGTGCGCTCTCCGTCGGTCCGCCGTACTTCCGCCCCACGTTCCTGCTTCCGATCCTGCCGCTCCTCGCGCTGCTCTCGATCGGCATCCATGCCGGCTGGAAGCGCGGTCGCCTCGCTGATCACACCCGGGCGATACTTGCGGCGCTCGCGCTCGCGCTCGCGCTGGCGCTCGCGGTCGTGTTCGGGGCGTTTGCCGGGCGGCACTTCCTCGCAGTCGTGGGGCTCGCGCTCGGCGGGTGGATCATTCTCTCTTCGCTCATCGACCCGATCGATCGGCTGCGCAGGCACCTGTCGCTTCCGCGCAGCATCCTCGGGATGAGCGTCGCCCACATCGGGCTCGGCATCGCCGTCATCGCCCTCTCGATCCTCGAGCCCTTTACGATCGAGCGCGACATCGCGCTCGGCAACGGACAGAGCGCGCACCTCGGCAGTTACGACTTCAAACTCATCGGCACACGCGAGGTCGAGGGTCCGAACTACAGCGCAATTCGCGCTGAGGTTGCGGTGAGCCGCAAGGGGCGGACCCTCACCACGCTGTTCCCCGAGAATCGGGAATACTGGGTGCGCAAGGAGACCGAGTCGAAGGCCGGCATGAAGTACCTGTACGGCACGGATTTGAAGCTGGCGCTCGGGGATGACCTCGGCGCGGGCCGCTGGAGCATGCGTGCGCAAGTCCGGCCGATGCTCATGTTGCTGTGGATCGGTCCGTTGCTGATGGCGCTCGGCGGGTTCTGCGCACTCTCCGATAGGCGCTATCGCGGCGCCCGTGCTGCCGAGCCGGTTCCCGCGGGCGCCCCGGTGCCCCCGGGCGCAGCGAAGGAGCACGCTGTATGAGCAAGACGACCGCGTTGCGCGCCAAAAGCCCTACGCCGCCCACCTCGCCACCACCTGCGAAACGCGCGGCGGACGCAGCGCCGGGAGTGGATGCGACGCCCACGGCGCACGCAAAGCCATCGGCGAGCACGCAGTCCGCGGGCTCACCCCCGGCCGGAGCGAAGCCGCGCATCATCCGCTTCATCATTCCGCTTGCGGCCTTTGCCGCCGTCGCGGCCGTGCTCGCTGTCGGCATCAAGAACTCTCGGACGGTCGGTGAGATCAAGTCCCCGCTCATCGGCAAACCGGCGCCGACGTGGAGCCTGCCGGTGCTCGGTCAGCCGGGGCGTACGTTCGGCTCGAAAGATCTCCTCGGCAGGTGGTACGTGCTCAACTTCTGGGGCAGCTGGTGCTTTGCCTGCAAGGACGAGCACCAGGAACTGCTTCGGATCCGCGGCTCCTCCTCGGTGCCGATCATCGGCGTCGACTGGAGGGACGATGATGCCGACGCGAGCAACTTCCTTTCCAACCTCGGCAACCCGTACACGACGGTCGCGACCGATCATGACGGTCGGGTCGTGGTCGATTGGGGAGTCTATGGGGCGCCGGAGAGCTTCCTCGTAAATCCCCGGGGAGTGGTGGTTTACAAGAAGATCGGCCCCATAACGCCCGAGGAGTGGAGCAAGAATTTCGTGACGCGCCTCCCGCCCGGGCTCGGCGACCACGAATCATGACCGCTCGTCCGGCTCGAATGCTCCCGCTTTTCGCGGCGCTCTTCGCCGCGATGCTCGTGATCGGCGCGCTGCCGGCGCACGCCATCGATCCGACACGGCTCGCCGACTCGAAGCTCGAGGCGCGCTACACCACGCTGCTGCACGAGTTGCGCTGCCCGGTGTGCCAGGACGAGAACCTCGCCGATTCACCGGCGGACGCCGCGAGCGAGATGCGAGCTCAAATCAGACGAATGTTGACCGAGGGCAAGACCGACGCTCAGATCAAACAGTACTTCGTATCCCGCTACAGCGAGTTCATTCTCTTCAAACCGCAATACTCCCTGCGCAATGCGTGGCTGTGGTTGCTTCCATTCGTGCTGCTTGCGATTGGCATCATCGTCGCCGTGCGCGTCATCCGTGCGCGCGCTACCCTCGTCGATCAGAATGCCGGCGACGTGGACGATGAGCTCGCCGAGCCTCAGCCCCACGCGGACGGCGCGCCCTCAGCGAACCGGGCAGCAGCGCGCGAGAGCGGCTCCGCTCGCCCGGGCGGACCCGCGCGCGAAGGCGCGGCACACTGATGCTCACATTCATCCTGATCGCCGCCGCGCTCACGATCGCCGCGGTTGCCGCCATCGCCGTGCCGCTCCTGCGCCGCAGCGATGCCAGCGCACAGGCGCGGTGGACGGCGCTCGCGGTCGCCGCCGTGCTCGGGGTCGGGGCGAGCGCGCTCTATCTGTCGCTCAGCAACTGGTCCTGGTCAAAGGCCGCCGCCGCCGAGAATTCTCCGCAGGCGATGGTTGGACACCTTGCGCGCCGACTCATGGACAATCCGAAGGACCTCGATGGCTGGTTGATGCTCGGCCGTGCCTACACGGCACTCAACGAGACGAACCTCGCAGCGAGAGCGTACGAGCGGGCCAATCAGCTCGCGGAGGGAAAGAACGCGGATGCGCTGATCGGGCTTGCCCAAGCGCTCGTGGTGCAGGACGAATCGCAATTGAATGGGCGCGCGGGCAAGCTCATCGAGCAGGCGCTGCTCCTCGCGCCGCACTCCCCGCAGGTGCTTTTCTTCGGCGCCGCAGCGGCGGAGCACCGGGGAGACTTGCCGCTTGCGCGCCAACGTTTCACGGCATTGCTCGCGCTCGATCCGCCCGATACGGTCAAACCAATCATCGAGCAGCAGATCAGCGCGATCGACCAGCGACTCGCGGGGGGCAGCAGCCCGGCGGGCAGCAGTACGGGGGGTGACAGCAGCGCGACGGGTGCGGGGACGCTCTCCGCGGCGGGACCGCCCGCGGCTGCGGTCTCCGCGGCGGACTCCACGCGCGCCGCGGGGCAGGGCCCCGTGATCCATATTCGAGTGGCCCTCTCCCCGAAGCTCCATTTGAGTGGGAAGGCTGGTGCCCCGCTCTTCGTCTTCGTCCGCGATCCCAAACAGACCGGTCCGCCGCTTGCGGTCAAACGTCTCCAAACGCGCTTCCCGCAGAGGGTGGATCTCTCGACCGCCGATGCCATGATCCCCGGCGGCCGCGGCATCGCGCAGGGCGAGAGTGTTGAGATCGTCGCGCGCATTGCGCGCTCGGGCGGTGCCATCGCAAAGAAGGGCGACCCCTTCGGGCAGACCGCCTATCGCGTCGGACGCGATGGCGTCGTCGACGTGGTGATTGACCAGCTCACACCATAGAGCGCCCACCGTAAGGCGCCCACCCGCATCAGATCCTGATTGAACGTTTCCCGGCCGTCCGGGGTCCCATGAAGTGAACACGGCAGCGCAGCAAAGAGGGAATGCGGCTTGCTGCTCCAGCACGAGCTTCATTCGACCCGAGGAGTCAGCCAATGGCACAAGGACGGACGGAGGAGCGGCGCACCTCCAATCGCGGCTTCGCATCGATGGATCAGGAGCGTCAGCGACAGATCGCCAGCATGGGCGGTAAGGCGGTGCCTGACTCGAAGCGCAGCTTCTCGCAGAACCGCGAGCTCGCCGCAGCCGCCGGGCGTAAGGGTGGCCAGAGCGTCCCGGGCGAGAAGCGCAGCTTCTCGCAGAACCGCGAGCTCGCCGCAGCGGCCGGCCGCAAGGGCGGCCAGAGCGTTCCGGACGAGAAGCGCAGCTTCTCCCAGAACCCCGGTCTTGCGGCCGAGGCGGGGCGCAAGGGCGGACAGGCGAGCCATGGCGGCTCATCGAGCGGCGGCGCGGAAGGGGGGGCCGGCCCCATGGGCGAGCGCTCCGGTAGCCGTTCGGGAAGCGAGCGCTCCAGCGCGGAGCATTGAGCGGCGGAGGCCTTGCATAGGCGGGGTGCGGCTGGCCAGGCGAAGGGCCCCCGCACACCCGCACGGTCCGCTTGGATCTCATCAGGAACCGCGTGCGCTGATCGGACGTTACCGACCCGAAGGAATAACCTCGGCCCCATGAGGCGGGCGGAGGAGGTCGTAGTGTCTGCAGAACGACGCACTTCGAACCGCGGCTTCGCCTCGATGGACGAGGAGAAGCAGCGACGCATCGCGAGCAAGGGCGGCCGCAGCGTTCCGAACGAGAAGCGCAGCTTCTCCTTGGACCGCCGCCTCGCCGCGGAAGCCGGCCGCAAGGGCGGCCAGGCGAGTCACGCCGGGGTCCGCAAGCGCTCCTCGGGGGCGAGCGCTGGCACGAGCACGCGATCCTGAACTCGAAGCGCTACGTTAAGTAAAGTTTGCCCTGGTCGTTGCAGAAGTTGCAGCGGCGGGATGGCGATGCGCGCCCCGGCACGAGCTCGAGCTCGGCCCTATGCGAGCGTTCGGCTGCTGTCCCAAAGCGTCCGATTGAGCAGCTGACTGAGCGCCTCGGGGTCGACCGGCTTCACCAGGTGCTGGTCGAAGCCGGCGCGCCGGGCACGCTCCCGGTCCTCCTCTTGTCCCCAGCCCGTCAACGCGAACAGGCGCGTGTGCGCGGCCCAGGGCCGCTCGCGCAGCCGCCGCGCCGTCTCGTAGCCGTCGAGCTTCGGCATGCCGATATCGAGCACCACGAGCTGGGGGCGGAACTCCTCCGCCTTGCGCAGCGCCTCGAGACCATCGCCCGCGGTGCGTACCTCGTGCCCGTCCATGCTCAGCATCAGGGCGAGACTCTGAGCCGCGTCGTAGTTGTCGTCGGCGACGAGAATGCGGGCGCGGCCGGCGCCGTCCTCCGCCTCGCCCGGTGCCGGTGCTGCCCGAGTCTCATCGCCGCTCGACTCGATCAGATCGAGCTCGACCGTGAATGTGCTTCCCATGCCTGATCCCTCGCTGTGCGCCGTGACTGAGCCGCCGTGCAGCTCGACGATGCGTTTGACGAGCGTGAGTCCGACACCGAGCCCGTCGTGGGGCGAGGGCTGCGGCCGCTCGACCTGGGTGAACATGTCGAAGATGCCCGCAAGCATCTCGCGCTCGATTCCCGCGCCCTGATCCGTGATGGTGACGAGCGCGCGCGTGCCCACACGCGCCGCGTGGATGCGGATATCGGAGCGCGGATCGCTGTACTTCGCTCCGTTGTTGAGCAGATTCGCGAACACCTGGGCGAGCCGCGTCGTGTCCGCCTCGGCGATGAGCGGCTCGGCAGGCAGCTCGATCTTGATGTGCTGCTGTTTGCTCTCGAGCAGCGGGCGATTGGTCTCGATGGCGATCTGCAGGACCGCGCCGAGATCGACCCGCTCCTTATTCAGCTCGAGCTTGCCGCGCGTGATGCGCGAGACATCGACGAGATCATCGATGAGTCGCACCAGATGTTTCAGCTGCCGCTCGATGATCGCGCGTGCAGCGCTCATCGTCGCGTGATCGCCCTCGGCCATGCGCATGATCTGCGCCGCACTGCGGATGGGGGCGAGCGGATTGCGCAGCTCGTGCGCGAGGGTCGCGAGGAACTCATCGAGCCGCTCGCGCGCGAGCGCCGTGCGCCGATCCGCCTCGCGCAACGATTCCTGCGCTTGATCGCGCTCGGCGACCGCGGCCGCGAGCGCGAGGCGCGCCTGGTCACGCTCGGCGACGAGTCTTTCGAGGGAGGCTTCAAGGGCGGTCTCGCGCGAAAAAGCAGAAGGCCGATTTGATTGAATCATCGTGAACGCTTCCCCCCCTCTGGCGAGCGCGCAAGGCCGTCGCCGGCAGCAAGAATCGGGCCGATGCGCGGGCCCGGTGCGCTGCGGATGCGCTCCGAAAAATGGGTCCGCGAAAAGCGGATTGTGCGCTCTTCGCGCGGCGGCGCACAGTCCCTGCGCAGGCCTGCAGTCAGTCCTTCGCGCACGGCGCGCGCTCGCCCGAGCCGTCAGCCTGTTCGCGGGAATTCCACGATGAAGCGCGCGCCATGTCCATCGCTGCCGCAAGCGACACGGGCAATGGCCCGATGGAGCGTCGCAATCTCACGCACGATGGCGAGCCCCAATCCGCAGCCGTCGGCCTCGCTGCCCGCGATGCGGTAGAAGCGCTCGAATACGCGCTCGCGCTCCGACTCCGGCACGCCGGGCCCGTCGTCCTCGACGGCGAGGCTCGGACGCGGGGCGGCCGTGACCGAGAGTGTCACGCGACTCGCCGGTCCGCAGTAGCGCAGCGCGTTGTCGATGAGATTGGACATCAGCTCCCCGAGCAGCCCCGCGTTTCCCGACACAATCACTGGCCCCTCGGGTGCCACGAAACCGAAATCGATGCGCCGCTCGAGCGCCCGCGGGATCCACTCCTCGCCCACGTCGCGCGCGAGCCCGACGAGATCCACTGGCGACATCGGATGCGGAGCGGCGGCGGCGGGCTCGGCGCGCGCGAGCGCGAGCAGCTGCTGGGAGAGGCGGCCCGCGCGTACGACTGCGGCATGCAGGCCGCGCAGCGCGGCCCGCACAGACTCCCGGTCGTGGGAGCGCTCGGCGCGCTCGGCGCGCTCGGCGTGCAGCAGAACCGTCGCAAGCGGGGTGCGCAGCTGATGCGCGGCATCCGCGACGAAGCGCCGCCGCGCGGCGAGTGCCTGCTCGAGCCGTGCGAGCAGATCGTTGATCTTCGAGGCGAGCACCCGCGCCTCCTTCGGCAGGCCGAGCTCGGGCACGGGCGTCAGGTTATCGTGGCCGCGCGCCTCGATGGCGGCGGCGAGCCCGGTCAGGGGCCTCAGGCCGTGCCCGACGAGGATCCACGCAGCGAGCAGTGCGCTGCCAATGAGCGCGAGCTGTGGCGCGGCCATGGCGAACAGGATCTCCGTGACGAGCGTCGCCCGCTTTCTCAACGTCTCGGCCACCTCGACGGTCGCCACATCGTGCGCGCCCGGCTCGGGGATCCGAGTCGACACGAGCCGCATCGGAGAGCCGCGCACGATGAGCGTCTCGAGCCGTACGCTCCCATCGGGCCTGCCGGGCACGAGCGGCAGCGCGGCGTCGCCCGCGATCGTCCCATGGCGGTCGGAGTCGACGCGGAAGAGGGTCTTGTCGACCTCGTCGAACTGAAATATCTGCAGCGCGACTTCCGGCAGATCGAGCCGCAGCTCCCCTTCGGAGGTCCTGAGCGCCTGGGCGAGGGAGCGCGTCGAGTCGACGAGCCAGCGGTCGTAGACCAGATTCGCGAAGTGGGCGGCGATGCGATAGCAGGCGATCCCATCGAGCAGCAACAGCGACAGCGCCGCGATGATGAATCGCAGCGTGAGCCCGGATTTCAGACTCGGCTCGGCCACTTGAGCCGGCTCCCTCAGCTCTCTGCCGCCGGCTCGCCCGTCTCGAGCAGGTAACCGAACCCTCGCACGGTCCGTACGTGCAGATCGTAGGGCTCGAGGCGGCGGCGCAGGCGATGGATCGCAACCTCGATGGCCGCATCCGATAGCGCCTCGCCCGGGCCCGCGAGCCGGGTGCCGATGTGGGACTTGTTCACGACCCGGCCCGCCCTCACCGCGAGGAGCTCGAGCAGGGCGTACTCGCGTGCTGTGAAGTCGACCGGCGCGCCCTCGAGCCGCACGCGCGGCTCTCCGATCGTGAGCTCGAGCGGACCCAGCCGAATCGCAAGCGCACGGTCGGCGCGGTTGCGCCTGATGAGCGCGCGGGCACGAGCTTCGAGTTCCTGCATCTCGAAGGGCTTCACCAGGTAGTCATCGGCACCGGCATCGAGCCCGGCCACCCGATCCTCCACCGCATCGCGCGCGGTGACGACCAGCACCGGCACGCCACGCTTCTCGTGCCGCAGCGCGCGGATCAATCCGATGCCATCGCCGTCCGGCAGCGCGAGATCGACGATCGCGAGGTCGTACTCGCAAGCCATGAGCGCCGCGAGCCCCTCGCGAGCGCCGCCGCACGCCTCGGTGTGGTAGCCGCGCTGCGCGAGCAATGTTTGCAGCGCCGAGCGCAGCTCCGCATCGTCTTCGATGATGAGCAGATTCATCCGGCGCCGATTCTCGCACTCCGTAAGGCGCGCGAACACTTGCGCGGCCGCGCACTGCTAAGATAGCTCGTATTCTCGAGCTGGATCGAGGGGGGAAACGCGTGAGGGGTTCGCTGACGTTCACCGGGATCGTGCTGCTCGCCGCGCTCGCCGAGGGCGCTGCCGTGACACAGGCCGCTGCACCGCATCCCGGGCCTGCCTGGGTGACGGCGTCGCGCTTGATGCATCCCGGCGCCGAGCCGCAAAACTGGCTCGCCGCGGGGCACGATTACGGCGATACCCGCTATAGCCCTCTCGCCGCGATCAATGATCGCAACATCGGTCGGCTGCATCTCGCCTGGTACTACGATCTCGACACCCACCGCGGTCAGGAAGCCACTCCCGTCGTGGTCGACGGGGTGATGTACACGACGAGCGCCTGGAGCAAGGTGCAGGCGCTCGATGCGGCGACAGGCCGGCTGCGGTGGAGCTTCGATCCCAAGGTACCGGGCCGCAAGGCGTTCTACGCCTGCTGCGACGTGGTGAATCGCGGCGTCGCGCTGTGGCGGGGGCGGGTCTACGTGGCGACGCTCGATGGGCGTTTGATCGCACTCGATGCGCGCACGGGCAAGCCTGCCTGGTCGGTCCTCACGGTCGATCCGCAGCTTCCCTACACGATCACAGGCGCGCCGCTCGCCGCCCGCGGCCGGATCATCATCGGCAATGCGGGAGCCGAGTACGGCGTCCGCGGGTACGTGAGCGCCTACGACGCTGCGACGGGGCATCTCCTCTGGCGCTTCTACACGGTCCCCGGCGACCCGGCCAAGGGGTTCGAAAGCAAGGCGCTTGCGCGCGCCGCGAAGAGCTGGCCGTCCGACGGGTGGAAGAGCGGCGGCGGCGCGACGGTCTGGAACTCCTTCTCCTACGATCCCGATCTCGATCTTCTTTACTTCGGCACGGGCAACGTGCAGCCGTGGGCCCGACGGCTCGCAAATGGCGAGCAAGCCGACAGTCTCTTCTCTGCCTCGATCGTCGCGGTACACGCGGCAACCGGAGAGTATGCCTGGCACTACCAGGAGACCCCCGGGGACATGTGGGACTACGATGCCACGCAGACGTTGACACTCGCGACGCTCCCGATCGAGGGCAGGGCGCGCCGCGTGATCCTGCAAGCATCGAAGAACGGCTACTTCTACGTGATCGATCGCGCGACGGGCCAGCTCATCTCGGCGCAGAACTACGTGCCCGTCAACTGGGCGCGGGGCATCGATCCGGAAACGAGCCGTCCGATCGTCAATCCGGACGCGCTGTACGACCGCACGGGAAAGCTCTGGGTGGGCGAGCCGGGCCCCTCGGGCGGACACAACTGGCAGCCGATGAGTTTCAGCCCGGTGACCGGGCTCGTGTACATCCCCGCCCAGGAGATGCCGTTCCCCTATCTGGCGGATCGTGATTTCGAGCCCGAGAGGCTCGCGACGAACATGGGGCTCGATCAAGCGGCGACGAGCCTGCCCTCCGATCCGAAGGCTCAGGCGCAGGCGCTCGCGGGTTTGAAAGGCTATCTGCTCGCCTGGAATCCGCTCACGCAGCGCGCGGCTTGGCGGGCGCAGCACCAAGGGCCCTGGAACGGCGGCACGCTCGCCACGCGCGGCAATCTCGTCTTCCAGGGCACCGCCGCGGGCGACTTCGAGGCCTATCGCGCGCGCGACGGCGGCAAACTCTGGTCGTTTCCGGCTGAGACCGGGATCATCGCGGCCCCGATGACCTACGAGGTCGCGGGCCGGCAGTACGTGACCGTGCTCGCCGGCTGGGGCGGAGTCTTCCCGCTCGTCGCCGGCGCGCTGTCGTTCAAATCCGGGCACGTCGTCAATCGCAGCCGGGTGCTGACCTTCGCGCTCGATGGGGACGCTCATCTGCCGCCGGCCGTCGAGTCCCCGCAGCGCGTGATTCCCCCGCCCGCCGTGCACGTCGATGCCGCGCTCGCCGCGCAAGGCGCGAGGCAGTACGCCCGGCGCTGCGGGTCATGCCACGGGGATGGGGCGGTCTCCGGCGGACTGGTGCCGGATCTGCGCTACAGCGCGGCACTCTCCAATGATGCGTTCTGGAATGCGGTGATGAACGACGGTGCGCTCGAATCGCACGGCATGGTGTCGTTCAAATCCGTGCTCGATGCGAGGGAGCAGGCGGCCGTGCGCGCCTATTTGATCGAGCGAGCGCAGCAGAGCGATGCGGCGCGTGCGCGCTGAACGGCGGCACGCCGCACGCCGCGGTGTGCGGCGCAGCGCCGCTGTGCACGCTGCCCCGCGCCACGATACGGGGCGCCGCCATCCGGCGCGCCGCATCCTCGCGGTCGATATCGGCGGCACGCATGTCAAGGTGCTCGCAAGCGGCGCGCGCACCCCGAGGAAGGCCGATTCGGGCCCCCATCTCACGCCGCGGCAGATGGTGCGCATCGTCGAGGAGCTGGCTGCTGAGTGGCGGTACGAGGTGATTTCGATCGGCTATCCGGGCGTCGTATGGCACGGCCGTCCGATCGCTGAACCCTGCAACCTCGGCACCGGCTGGGTGAAGTTCGACTACGCGGGTGCGTTCGGCCGGCCGGTGCGAGTGATCAACGATGCGGCGATGCAGGCGATCGGCAGCTACACGGGCGGGCGGATGCTGTTCCTCGGTCTCGGGACCGGGCTCGGGACTGCGCTGATTCTCAATGGAGTCATCGAAGCGACGGAGCTCGCGCACCTGCCGTACAGGAAGGGGCGCACGTACGAGGATTATCTGGGCAAGCGCGGCCTGCACCGTCTCGGACGCCGCAAATGGGAGCGCGCCGTGCATGATGTGGCCGCGCGGCTGACTGCCGCATTCGAGGTGGAGTCTGTGGTGGTGGGCGGCGGCAACGCCGGGAAGCTCCATGAGCTTCCAGCGCATGCGCGGCTCGGCACCAATGGGGATGCATTCACGGGCGCCTTCCGACTCTGGCGCGAGGAGAACTGGGTGCAGCCGAGCGGCGCGCCAGCGGACCGGCGGGGCGATCGGTGAGTGGCGGGGAAGCACCCGGCGCGCCGGGCATTCCTCCCGCCTGGTGCAGCAGCGCGAAGGAGATGATCGGCTGCTCGCTCGGTCCCTCGCGCCTCTGGTTCACGATCGGCGGCGGGATCCTCAACGAGGTCTACTACCCCCGCGTCGACACGCCGCAGATCCGCGACCTCGGGTTCCTGGTGGCGGACGGCAAAGGCTTCTGGGTCGAGGTCAAGCGGCGCGAAGAGCACACGCTTTCTCTGGCGGCCGACGGCACGCCCGCGGTGACGGTGGTGCACCGCCATCCACGCTTCGAGCTCACGCTGCGGTTCGCGCCCTGCGTGCGCCGCGATGCGCTCCTCATTCGAGCGCAGCTCGCGAGCGAGTCGGGCATGAAGCTCTACGCGCTGCTCGCGCCACACCTCGGGGGCAGCGGCCGCGACAACCGCGCGGAAGTCGCCAAGGTGCGCGGGCGACGGATGCTGTGGGCGGAGCAGGGGCCTTTCGCGCTCGCACTCGCGGCGGTCGACGAGCGCCAGCACGATGCGTGGGGGCGCGCGAGCGCCGGCTACGTCGGCGCAAGCGACGGTTGGCAGGATTTCGCGCGCCACGGCGCGATGACCTGGGAGTACTCGAGCGCGGGCCCGGGCAATGTCGCGCTGATGGGAGAGCTCCCGCAAAGCGCAATGCTCGCGCTCGCGTTCGGGGCGCACCTGGAGGCTGCCGCAACCGCTGCGGTCACCGCGCTCCTCGAGCCGTTCGAGGCCAACTGGACCCGCCTCGTCGAGAGCTGGGGCGCATGGCACGCCCACTGCGACGCGCACCGCACACGCCGCGCATCCGCCGCACCGACACGGCAAGCGAGCAGCTGGACGCCCGCTCTGGAACGCGAGCTCAAGACCTGCGCAATGGTCCTGCGCGCGCATCAGGACAAGCTTTATCCGGGGACGATGGTCGCTTCGTTGAGCATTCCCTGGGGCAACACGCACGATGAGATCGGCGGATACCACCTCGTGTGGCCGCGCGATCTCGTCGAGTGCGCCGGCGCGCTGCTCGCGCTCGGCGCCGTCGGCGAGGCGCGCGACACGCTGCGCTATCTCATCGCCACTCAACAGCTCGACGGCCACTGGTTCCAGAACCAGTGGCTCGGCGGCAGGAGCTACTGGACTGGACTGCAGCTCGATGAGGCGGCCTTTCCGGTCCTGCTCGCGGTGAGTCTTGCCGACCGCGCGGCGCTTCAGGGCATCGAGATCACGGACATGATCCGGCGCGCGCTCGCGTTCATCGTTCGCAGCGGGCCCGCGACACAGCAGGACCGCTGGGAGGAGGACGCCGGACTCAACACGTTCACGCTGGCCATCTGCATTGCTGCGCTCGTCGGTGGGGCCCCGTATCTCGAGCCGCCCGCGCGCCAGCTTGCGTATGCCGTGGCCGACTACTGGAATGTCCGGCTCGAGGACTGGACCACGGCGCGCGGCACGGCGCTCGCGCACGAGCATGGGGTCGATGCGTATTACGTGCGCGTCGCGCCGGCCGAAATCATCCACGACCCCTCCGCGATCGATGCACGGCTGCCCGTGAAGAACAGGCGCTCGGACCCCGACATGCGAGCGTGGCAGCAGGTGGGCGTGGACTTCCTGCAGCTGGTGCGCTTCGGGCTGAGGCAGCCGGAGGACCCGACGATCCTCGCGACGATCAAGCTCGCCGATGCGCTGCTGCGCGTCGAGCTCCCGACGGGGGTCAGCTGGTATCGCTATACCGCCGATGGCTATGGCGAGCACGAAGACGGATCAGCTTTCGACGGCAGCGGGCGCGGACGTGCGTGGCCGCTGCTCACCGGCGAGCGGGGCCATTACGAGCTCGCGGCCGGCAGCGATCCGCTGCCCTATCTTCAAGCGATGATGGACATGGGGTCGAAGGGCGGGATGCTGCCGGAGCAGGTCTGGGACGCGGCGAGCATTCCGGAGCTCGGTCTTGCGACCGGACATCCGAGCGGCTCGGCGATGCCGCTCGCCTGGACGCACGCGGAGTTCGTGAAGCTCGCGATCTCGCGCGAGCACGGCCGGCCGGTCGATCGGCCGGCGGCGGTCTGGTCACGGTACGAGGGACGGCGGCCCGCCCTCACGCGCGCCGTGTGGACCGAAGCAGCCCCGATCAGCCGCCTACCGGCCGGGGTGCCGCTCTCGGTCGGCATCAACGATCCGGCGCGCGTGCGCTGGACGTCCGACGGGTGGACGACAGTCAAAGAGATCGACACGAAGGACAGTGGACTCAGCCTGCACGTTGCGGAGCTCGACATCGCGAGGCTCGCCGCAGGAGCGCGGATCGAGGTCACTTTCCAGCGCACGGCAAGCGGCGAATGGGCCGGACGGAATTTCGCGATCGAGGTGACGGACGACTGAGCACGGCTCACTGCAAGCGGGATCGCCCGCCTCTGAGGTTGCGATGTAGATATACGACGTAATATATTGAGCGTAGGCGATATTTATTCCGTACGCGGAACCACTGGCGATGGCTGTTGCCCAACCGTGACATCGCCCTGACCGGTGGGTCGGCGGCCCTCGAGCTCAAGCTGGCGAGCAGGTAAAGAAACATGTTCACGCTTCGCAAGATCACCATTCCCCTCGCGCTCATCATCGGTCTGGCCGCAGCGGGCCTCGTGCTCGCCGTGGGACCCGATCCGACGCAGCATCAGATCTATCAAGCGGCGCAGGCGGGTCAGCTCGGGCAGGCCGAGCAGATGCTGAATCAGGTGCTGGCCGATCATCCGCGAAGCGGTGAGGCACATTGGGTCGCCGCCGAGGTCTATGCGCGAGCCGGAGACGTTGCGCGAGCGCGTGCCGAGCTCGCGACGGCTCAAACGCTCGAGCCCGGGCTGCCGTTCCTGAGGAATCGCGCAGCCGTCGGCGAGCTCGAGGCGCAGCTCTCGCAAGGGCGCGGCGCGCAGCGCGGGCCCTATACCGCCGCCGATGGGAATGGCGCACGACGCTCGGGTTCGCCCTGGGGTCTCATCCTCGTCGGTCTCTCCGTCGCCGTGATCATCTGGTCGGTTGCGCGGCGACGCCGCCAGCTCGCAATGGGCTCTGGCCAGTATCCCGGCCAGCCGTATCCCGGCCAGCCGATGGGCATGCCGCCCGGGGGCGTCGTTCCTCCCATGGGGGGCGCGCCGTACGGCTACGGCGGCGGTCCTGGCTCCGGATTGATGGGTAGCCTCGGCACGGGACTCGCAATGGGTGCGGGGGTAGCGGCCGGCGAGGCGCTCGTCGGGCGCGTGCTCGGCGGGGGGCAGGGCGGTGGGATCATTCCGCCAGCGAACGCCGGCGAGAGCATCGCGCCCCCGCCCGATGTCAACGGCGACATGGGCGGACAGGACTTTGGAGTTTCCGGGGACTCGTGGGACGGCGGCGGCGGCGGTGCCGACTTCGGAACCGGCGGAGGCGACGGCGGCGGCGGCGGGGGCGATTGGACCTGAGCGCCGGATGACCGGCGAGCCGGGCAGGGGCAAGGGCAGGGGCAAGGGCAGGGGGCAGCGTCGGGGGTGCCGTACACGCCGGCCGAGGAGGCGAATCTGCGCCTCATCATGAGGGTCTACGAGCAGGTGCTGGGACCGCTCGATTCCTCGCGCGTGGATGAGCTGTTCGCACCCGACTACATCCAGCATAGCCCGCTCGCCGCGACCGGCGCCGCAGGCCTCAAGGCCTTTCTCGATTGGGCCCGGAATCATTCCCCCGACGCGAAGCACTCCGTCAAACGAATCTTCGCCGACGGCGATCATGTGATCGCTCACGTTCACGTCGTCATCCGTCCGGGCGATCGCGGCAACGCAGTCGTCGACATCTTCCGCATCGAGAACGGCAAAGTCGCCGAGCACTGGGACGTTGCGCAGGAAATTTCCGAACGCTGCGCCCACGACAATGGCGTGCTATAGCCGTACGAAGCACGGTCGGCCGGTCGCACAACTGGCGCCGCTATCCGGTAGCGCCGCGGGAACCCGATCGCTCCCCACGAGTTGAACCGATGCCTGCGGCGGGGGCTGACGCCCGCCGGAAAGAGACTCGCGCGAGGTGTATCGCGGCATCGTCCCTGGACAGCGGCCCGCCCGGCACGACGGTGCGAGCAGCGCGCCGTCTCAATCGCGCGACGGGGCTGCTGGCGACCTCCGTGCTGCTCGACAGCGGCATCGAGCACTATCGCGGGTCGTTCAAGAACGGATTCATGTTCGCACCCCCGGTCGTCTCCGCGCTGACGCTCGCTGTTTCGGCGCATGGCACGGCCGACAGCCGGCCGCTCGCGCACCGTGCGCGCCAGGCCGTGTTCTCGGCCGCGGCGATCACTGGGCTCGCCGGCACCGGCTTTCATCTATACAACGTCTGCAAACGCCCCGGACGGCTCGCGTGGCAGAACCTCTTCTATGGCGCGCCGCTCGGCGCTCCCATGGCGATCCTGCTCGCCGGTCTTCTGGGGGCCGCGGCCGAGGAGGTGCGTCACACGGCCGCTGGACGCTCGGCACGCGTGCTCGGTCTGCCCGCCGGACGGCTGCTCGCCGCGGTGAGCGGTGTCGGCATCCTTGGCACGGTCGCCGAGGCGGCACTGCTGCATTTTCGCGGCGCCTATCACAACCCCGCGATGTACGCGCCCATCACGGTGCCCCCGGTGAGCGCGGCGCTGCTGCTCGGTGCGGCGGCGAGCGCCTCGCCACGCCGGGGACGAATCGCCCGGGCGTGGCTGCGAGTCACGGCGCTGCTCGGCTTCGCGGGCGTGGGATTTCACATTTTCGGCGTTGCGCGCAACATGGGCGGTTGGCGCAACTGGACGCAGAACGTGCTCAACGGGCCGCCTCTGCCGGCTCCGCCGAGCTTCACGGGGCTCGCGCTCGCCGGACTTGCCGCCCTGCGCCTGCTGCAGGACCGGGCGCATGACTGAGCACCGACTGCCCGGTGCTGAGAGGCCTCCTCTGGCCGGCCCCGAGCGCTATCCGGGCTACGACGTACTCACGAAGCGCGACTCACCTTCGTGGAACGACAAGACTCGCCACGTGATCGCCGAGCGGCTGCGCACGCCGCGTGAGCCGCGCTTCTTCAACATCCACGAGCTCGACACCGTGCGCGCGATCGCGGCGCGCGTGACGCCGCAGCCTGTGCACCGCCCGCCCGTTCCCGTCGCGGAACTGATCGATCACAAGCTGCACATCGAGCGCCAGGACGGCTACCGCGCGGCCGACATGCCGCGCGAGCGCGAGGCGTGGCGGCGCGGCATCAAGGCCCTCGACGCCGAGGCGCAGGCGGCTTGCGGCCACGCGTTTCGGGAGCTCGAATCCGCCGCGCAGGATGCGCTCCTCACGCGCATGGAGCAGGGCGACCTGTACGATCCAGCGTGGAGCGGCATGCCGCCGAAGGCGTTCTTCAATCAGCGTCTGCTCACGGACATCGTGGATGCGTACTGGTCGCATCCGATCGCCTGGAGCGAGATGGGCTACGGGGGGCCTGCAAGCCCGCGCGGCTACGTGCGAATGGGCTACGACGAGCGCGATCCGTGGGAGCCGGCGCAGCAGCGCGGCGGGGATGTCGTGGCGGCCACTCGCATCAATCAGCGCATCCGCTGAGGTGCGCATCCTCTTCGGCGCAACCCCTTCGGCGCACCTCATGCCGGATGACCCGCTCAACGAACCGCGCGCCGTGAACGGTCGTGCGCCCGACGTGTTCCGTCCGGGGGGCTGGATGCCGATGCGCCGCTTCCGCGACGACGAGGCGGTGGATTTCGTGATCGTCGGGACCGGCGCGGGCGGGGGCACGCTTGCCTGCCGGCTCGCCGAGGCGGGCTTCACCGTCGTCGCTCTCGATGCAGGTCCCTGGTTCCGCCCGCTCGAGGATTTCGCCTCCGATGAGACCGAGCAGACCAAGCTCTACTGGACGGACGATCGCATCTCGACCGGAGGCAATCCGGTCCAGCTCGGCAGCAACAACAGCGGCAAGGCCGTCGGCGGCAGCACCGTGCACTTCGCGATGGTGTCGCTGCGCTTCCGGCCGGAGTGGTTCAAATCCCGCACACTGCTTGGCTACGGTGCAGACTGGCCGATCGACTGGCGTGAGATGTGGAACTACTATCGAGAGGTCGAGGAGGCGCTCAAGATCTCGGGCCCGGTCAACTATCCATGGGGGCCGAAGCGCCCGCGCTATCCCTATCGGGCGCACCAGCTCAATGCCGCGGCGCTTGCGCTCGCCGAGGGCTGCGAGGCGCTCGGCATCCCCTGGACCGAGACACCGCTCGCGACACTTTCGGCGCCGCGCGGGCGGGCACATCCCTGTGTCTACCGCGGTTTCTGCGTGACCGGCTGCTCGACCAATGCCAAGCAGAGCGCGCTCGTCACATGGATTCCGCGTGCCGTCGCGGCGGGTGCGGAGATTCGCGACCTTGCAATGGCCGGCAACATCGAAGTGATGCACGCGGGAGGGGGTGCACATCACGGGGGCATCCCGGTCGGGCACGCAGATCGCGCTACCGGTGTGCATTATCTGCGCGCGGGACACTGGCGCTTTCAGCGCGCGCGGCACGTCGTCGTCGCGGGTTACGCGATCGAGACGCCGCGGCTGCTCTTGAACTCTCACACCGCGCGCCATCCGCACGGTCTCGCCAACAGCTCGGGGCTCCTCGGGAAGTATCTCACCGTGCAGGCCAATCAGGCGGTGTGGGGCCTGTCGCGCAGGGAGATCCGCAGCTACAAAGGTCCGCCGTCGCTCGCGCTCACCGAGCACTGGAATTACTGCGACGTGAAGGACTTCTACGGCGGCTACTGCTACATGAGCCAGGGTCCGCTCCCGCAGCTGTGGGCGCGCGTGCAAGCGACGAATCGCGGACTGTGGGGTGAGCGCCTCATGCGAGCGATGCAGGACTACAACCATCAGGTGGGGCTCAAGATCGTGGGCGAGTTCCTCGCCCAGGAGCGCAATCGCGTCACCCTCGCCGAGGAGAAGGATCAATACGGCCTGCCGATCCCGCGCGTCGAGTACACCTGGTGCGCCAACGACGAGGCGCTCATCGAGCATGCGCTCGCGTTCATGCGGCATGCGCTCGAGGTGATCGGCGCGACGAACATTTGGGAGCAGCGGGACGACACGTGCCACATGGCGGGAACCTGCCGCATGGGCGACGATCCGCGCACGAGCGTCATCGATGCGGATTGCCGCAGCTGGGATGTGCGCAATCTCTTCGTTTGCGACGGGTCCGTGTTCCCGACGACGGGCGGCGTCAATCCTTCCCTCACGATCCAGGCACTCGCCTGCCGCACGGCGGACCGTATCCGTGCGCTCGCGGCACGCGGCGAGCTCTGAGCAGCGCAGCGCCGGCCACTGCGCGCGCGGCGCACCGGCTACTGCGGCGCCCCGCAGCGCTGGCTCATGCCGCCGCGGCGGGCCGCACGGGCGCCGCGCGTGCGAGCCCCATGCGCCAGGCGACGAACAGCATCGCGCCGAACGTCGCACCGAGCACGAGCGCCTCCGTGATGAGCGGCAGCGGGGTCGCATCGTCGACGACGAGCGCCCGGCTCAGCACGCAGAACGGCACGTGAGCCGTGAAGACCTCGAGTGAGGCGCGTCCAAGCATCGAGAGTGTCCTCACGCGCAGCCATGCGAACACCGGGAGCACGACGGCGCTCACGAAATAGGCGAGGGCGGCGAAATTGACGAGTCGCAGCGCGCCGAGATGCCATTTGTCGGTGAGCGCGAGGCTCACCGCCGGATCGAATGGCAGACTCACGCAGCCGTACCGCAGGAGCAGGAACAGTGCGGTGACCGCAATGGCGCCCGCCACGAGCAAGCCGCGGCCGAGCGCAGCGGCAGAACCTGTCGCGCGAACGCGCTGACGGAGCTTCGGGGCCGCGGCCGCATGAGAGCCCGGTGCGCCGGTGATTGCCGGCTGCGTGCGTTGCAGCCGACGCGCGCCGAGCCACAGGCCCGCCATCCACACGAGCTGCCAGGCGAACCAGTCGAAGGCACCGAAGGCATCGAGCGGAAGCTTAAGACCGAGCCAGTGCGAGAGCTTTCCGTAGAGCAGCGTTCGCCCGCCGAGCTGCGCGAACGCCCACAGCAGCACGGAGCTTGCGAGCAGGAGCTGCCAGCCGCGGCGCGCGGCGATCTTGAGCAGCATGGGAGTCGCGAGGAGGAACACGATGTACATCGGCAGGATGTCGAGCAGGGGCGGCTGATAGAGCAGCAGCGGGCCTGCGAGCGTCGCCTGCACGGGCGAGGCGAAGTACAGCGAGAGGTGATTGCGCAGCGCCTGATTGCCCGTCAGCGCCGCGAGCCCCGCGACGAACGTGAACAGAAACACGAGCAGACCGAGATGCATCAAATACAGCCGCCCGGCGCGCTTCCAGAGCCGCGCGCGCACGTAGCCGAAGCCGCGCTCGATGAGCTGCCGAGTGTAGATCGAGCCGATGAGGAAAGCGGAGAGGAACACGAATCCTTCCGCGTTCGAGACGAAACCGAACGGCTGATTGGTATAGAAGTTCAGGCGTGTCGGCAGGTGCGTGACGGCCATCATCACGAGCAACAGACCACGCAGCACATCGAGCTCGTCGCGCCGGCGGGAAGCCGGCGAGGCGGGTGAGATACTCATTCGGTGGCGGAATCCGTCAGCGTCGCGGCACGCCTGTCCGCGTTGCCGTGCACTCTAGCATGCGTGATCGTAACTATCTGTTAATTGGCGCACTCACGCGGCTGCGGCCGCCGTCGCTCCACCTCGCTCAGTGGTGCGGATTACGGCTTTCCTCGCGTTTGCGCAGCTCCTCCGCGTCGCGCTGATCCTCGTCGCCGCGCTTTGCGTGGCGCAGCGCCTCGCGCTCGGCCTCCGTCAGCTGCGGCTGCGCGTCCTTGGCCGAGCCCTTGAGCTCCTCGCCGGACTTCTGCTTCTCTTCGACGAATTTGCGGGTCTTCTCATCGTAGTGCCGAGCCGCATCATAGTTGCCTTCGCCCTGGATCTTCGATGTCATGCTCCGTGCTCCTTCGCGCGCCGCAAGCGCAGCTCCACTCGGTCGCAAGAGAGCAAAGGCTGTGCCTGCTCTGCGGCGCCACCGTCTCCGAGATGCGCGCGTATCCTAAGAATTGTCGACCAGGGTAGCCCAGTGGCCGAGCGAAACGAGAGCATATGGTCGAGCCGACTCCAGTCGCGGTAGAGCCCCCGGCGCGCGCCCCGGTGCCGGCGCCGGCGCCACCAGCGCCGGTGCCAGCCCAGGCGCCAGCGCAGCCCGCGCCTGACCGCCGCAGGCGCGGCCCGGATGCATCCGAGCCTGAGTCTGAAGCCGTTCGTTCGCTGCTCGCCGAGCTGCAGCCGCTGCAAGGGCGGCTGAAGAGCGCGCGATTGCGCGCGCGGTACTGGGTCGAGGCCGCGCGAGCCAAACGATGGCCGAGAACGTTCGCCGACGCGCTGCTTTCCCGCTTTCCGCTCGGGAGCGAGCAGGGCAGTGCCCTCATGAGCCTCGCGGAAGCGCTGCTGCGCACCCCGGATGCCGCCCGCGCCGATCAGCTCATCGCGGAACGTCTCGATGCGCTGCGCCTCGCGGAGGGGGCCGGCAGTGCCACACGGTCCCTGCGGCTGGGTCTTTCACTTCTCGGCGCAGCCGGACGGCTCCTCCCCGAAGTCGCGGACGAGCTTGCGGGCCGTAAATCCTCCACGCGCCTGCTGAAGCCCGTCCTCGCACCGCTCCTCAGGGCGACGCTGCGCCGCTCGATGGGCAAACTCGGCGCGTCCTTCATCGTCGGAAGCACCATCGAGGCCGCGCTCGCGCGCAGCCACTGCGAGCCGGGCCTCGCGCTGTGCTCGTTCGACATGCTCGGCGAGGGTGCGCGAACGGAGGCGGACGCGCAGCGCTTCTTCGATGCCTACGCGCAGGCGATCGCTGCGCTCGCGCGCGAGGGGGGCGAGGGGGGCGAGCCGCACGGGCGCGCGGGCATCTCGGTCAAACTGTCCGCGCTCGAGCCGCGCTACTCGCTCCTGCAG
>JBOHZR010000150.1:0-24030 GCA_050738595.1 Steroidobacteraceae bacterium
CTCGCGATCATGCCGTGCTGCGCGAGCACCGGCGAGCGCGTCGCCCAGGGCACCCCCGAATAGCGGTCGCCGCGGCCGATGTCGAAAGGCGCAGAACCGCTCGCGGCAGTGCTCGATGCCGCGAGCGCCGCATCGCCGATGAGCGCGCCGCTCGCCGCCGACGTACTTGCGAGAAAGGCTCTGCGCGTCATCGAGTGCATGCGTCCGCCTCCGATCGAGCGCGCCCGTTGCGCGCGCAGCAAGAGCGCGGTGGAGCGGCGCGGGAATCCGCGGCGAAAAGTATAGCCTCAGGGCGGCTGAGCGCGCACCAGCGCTATTTCTTCTTTTTCGGCACCTTCGCACCGGCTCCGCGCGCCTCGGACGGCCGCTAATGTTCCGCGGGAGCCCCTCGCGATCTCGAGGGGCCTCAGCCGCGGGGCAGCGGTACGCCCCGCGGCCACAGCAGCCACATGCGTCCCGTTTGGCTCATCTGCCCGGCGTAGCTCGCCGCCTGCGGCCCCGTACCCCAGAAAAAATCGGCGCGGATGGGGCCGCGGATCGCCCCACCGGTATCCTGGCTCATCACGAGCCGCTGCAGAGCGATATCCGAGGCAGGGAACGTCGTCGCGATAAAGACCGGCGCGCCGAGCGGCACCGCCGCAGGATCGACGGCGATCGATCGCCCGGGCGTGAGCGGCACGCCGAGCGAGCCCTTCGGGCCCAGCCCCGGATCGCCGAGCGGCTCTTCGTCGAAGAACACGACGCTCGGGTCCGAATCGAGGAGCTCCTTCAGGCGCTGCGGATGCGAGCGCGCCCACGCGCGGATCGCGGGCATCGTCGCCTCGCCGCGCCTGAGCTCGCCGCGATCGATCAGATAGCGCCCGATCGAGCGGTACGGATAGCCGTTCTGATCCGCATAATGCAAGCGGATCGTCTCGCCAGTCCTCAAGCGGACACGGCCCGATCCCTGCACTTCGAGGAAGAACGCATCGATCGCATCATCGACCCAGACGATCTCATCGCCCTTGAGCGCCGGATCGCGCTCGAGGTCAGCGCGGCTGTAGTACGGGACGACACGCCGCCCGTCGAGCCGCGCGCGCAGGCGCTTGCCCTTGAGCTCGGGGTACACTGACCCGAGATCCACGGTGAGCAGATCGGGCGGTGGCGCGTAGAGCGGTGTGTCGAATTCGGGGGAAGGGGAGCGCGATCCCTGCAGCACCGGCTCGAAGTAGCCCGTCACCAATCCCGAATCATCCGCGCGCGACCCGGTCTGCTCGACGATCTCGAAGGGCGCGAAATACCGCTCGAAGAATGCGCGGGCATCCTGCGCGTTCGCTGGCTTGGCGTCCGCAGCCGCCCGGCACACGGCGCTCCATGGCGCACGCTGCCCGAGGACCGCGCAGCTTGCGAGGAAGGCAGGCCACGCCTCCTGTGTCTGATCCCGCTCCCAGCCCGGCAGGCTCCCCCACGTCGCGGGCTCATAGGCCGCGTGCGGAGCCGGTGGTGGCGGCGGCGGGCAGATTCGCGACGACGTGGCGCATCCCGCGAGCAGGATCGCGCTCATGAGCGCCGCGAGAGTGGATGCGCGGCCGATGCGGTTCATCGAGCGAGACTCCCCGAAACATCCCGCGCGCAGTGTACTACCGCCGTCCTCATCGGCATTGACTCTGCATCGCAAAGTACTTGCGCACGCCGCGGAGTAACATCCCCCTCATGTCGTCCTCGCTGCTCGAGCGCGCCGAGCGTTTCCGCGCACTTCACCAGGCTCCCGGCGTATTCGTGATCGCGAACGCGTGGGACGGCGCCTCCGCGCGCATTCTCGAGAGTCTCGGCTTCGAGGCGATCGCCACATCGAGCGGGGCGGCGGCTGCGACACTCGGCCGCCTCGACGGTCAGCTCACGCGCGAGGAGGCGCTCATCCATTCGCGCGTCGTCGCGAGCGCGACGAGCCGCCCCGTTTCCGCCGACCTGGAGCAGGGCTTCGGAGACTCCCCGCAGGTCGTGGCGGAGACGGTCCGGCTTGCCGCGGAGGCGGGACTCGTGGGCTGCTCGATCGAGGACTCGACCCGCGACCCAGCGCGGCCTCTCTATGACGTCGGACTCGCGACCGAGCGTATCGCCGCAGCCGCGCAAGCCGCGCGGGCGCTGCCCATCCCGTTCACGCTCACCGCGCGCTGCGAGCGCTTCCTGCAGAACAATCCCGATCTCGACGACACGATCCGCCGGCTGCTGGCCTTCGAGCGCGCGGGCGCCGACGTGCTGTTCGCCCCAGGGCTGCCGGATCTCGCGGCGGTCCGCGCCGTGTGCTCCGTGCTGTCGAGGCCGGTCAACTTCATGGCCGGCATCCGTGGAAAATCCTTTTCCGTCGCCGAGCTCGCCGCGGCGGGCATCAAGCGGGTGAGTCTCGCGACCTCACTGTATCGCGCCGCCGTGACGGGGATGCTCACCGCCGCGCGCGAAGTCCGCGAGTCGGGCACATTCACGTATCTCGATCACATCCTCCCGACGCCCGAGCTCAATGCATTCCTGAAGCACTCGTGATGCGCTCGGCGCCATCGAGATAAGATCACGGCAGCTCACTGCCCGCGAGGCGAACGTCCCCCATGAAAACCAAGCCCTGTCTCACGCTCGATGATGCCCACCGCATTGCCGCCGCCGCGAGCGCGCACGCCCAGTCGCGCAAGTGGGCGGTGACCGTCTGTGTTTGCGACGATGGCGGACATCTGCTGCTCCTCGAGCGCGCGGACAATGCGGCGCCGTTCACCGCCCGCATGGCGACCGCGAAGGCGACTGCTGCAGCGCTCGGCCGCCGCGAATCGAAGAGCTTCGAGGATGCGATCAATCAGGGCCGCACGGCCTTCGTCACCGCACCGCTCGAAGGAATGCTCGAAGGCGGGGTGCCGATCAGCGTGGACGGTCAGATCGTCGGTGCGGTCGGGGTCTCCGGGGTCAAATCGTCCGAGGACGCGGAGATCGCGCGCGCCGGAATCGCCGCGCTCGGCGGCTGAGCTCGCAGCGTCCAGGACGCCACGCCTCGCGCGTACTCGCGCCGAACGCGCGCCCGAACGGTCAACTCGCCCGTGGCCGGTGCGTTACACTGGAGGTTCGTCCGTTCACGGCAGGGGTCTTCATGCGCAATCCATTCGACCGGCGCGGCGCCGTAGTGCGCGTCCTCGCGACAGGGACCGTCATCGCCGGTCTCACGAGCTGCGGAGGCAGCTCGTACTACACCTATAGCGCACCGAATAGTGTCGTGATCGCCGATTTCAACGGCGACGGCTTCAACGACGTTGCAATCGCCAACGCGTACATCGACCAGGCCAGCGTGACGGAGCAACCGGGCTACGTCTCGCTCCTCTTGCAGAACGCCAGCTCGGCCGGCAGCTACCAGAGCAGCGTGCACTTCGCAACCGATGGCAATCCGTCCGCCATGGCCGTGGGTGACATCGCGGGCGGCGGCAGCACGGATCTGGCGGTCGCGAATTTCAACCAGGGCACGATCTCGGTCCTGCTCGAGACGGCGCCGAATTCGGCAAAGTTCCAGACGCAGATCAGCGTCCCGATCGGTGGCCTTCCGAACGATGTGGCGCTCTGCGACGTGGACGGCGATGGCCGCCTCGATCTCGTCGTCGCCAACGGGGATTACAACGGCGGCAGCTTGGTCGTGATTCCGCAGACCGGGGCCGGCCAGTTCGGCTCACCGGAGACCGTCGGCACGATGCCAACGGACACGGCTGATGGGGCGCCCGTGCCCGATCCCGCGTACGGCGTCGCCTGCGGCAACTTCAATGGCGACGGTCATTCGATCGATGTGGTCGTGACCAGCTTTTACGAAGACCTTTCGAGCGGCATCACCTACGGGTCGAGCGGGCAAATTTCCGTGTTCGCGCATGATCCGAGCAATCCGGGGCACTTCCTGCCCCGTATCGACATTCCGATCTATGGCCTGCTTCACCGGGTCGCGATCGCCGATGTGAACGGCGACGGTTTGCCGGACATCATCGTCGCGAACGAAGGCCCGGGCAGCGACCTGGTCGGCACCGCCGGCGCCGCCGTGCTGCTTCAGACCACGGCTGCGGGCGCCGCGACCCCGACCTTCGCAGACCCGGTGACCTTCGCGACCGATTCGGCGGTCTCCATCGCCGTGGGGGACATCAATGGCGACGGCATGCCGGACATCGTCATCGCCAGCGGCTACCAGAACGCCGACGCGGTCGAAGTGATGCTCAACACGACGACGAAAGGATCGACCACGGTCTCCTTCGGAGCGGCGGCGCCGTACGCCGGCCTCGGCAATCCCTCCGCGGTCGCCATCGGCGATCTGAATCACGACGGACTGACCGACATCGGTTCGGCGGACGGCACCGGCGCCGGGCTTTACTTCCAGCAGTCAGGCTCATCCGCGGGGACCTTCGTCGTGCCGGTGGAAGTCGGCAGCTGACGGGCTCGCTCAGCGCAGCTTGCTGTGCCGGTATCCGTAGCCGGCGTAGATCGCCCCGCCGAGCACGGACCACACGACCAGCCGGCTCCACGTCGCGCTCGAGAGCGCGAGCGTCATCGCGAAGCACACCGCCGCGCCGAGCACGCACGTGAACGGCGCCCAGGGGACCCGGAACGCTCGCGGAGCCTCGGGCCGTTTCGAGCGCATCACGAGCACGCCGATGCAGACCACGGCAAACGCGAGCAGGATGCCGATCGAGATGAGGTCCGCGAGCACATCGAGCGGAAACACCCCGGCGATCAGCGCGGCGAAAATGCCCGTGATGAGCGTCGAGACGTGCGGTGTCTTGAAGCGTGCATGGCAGCGGCTCATCACCGGCGGCAGCAGCCCGTCGTCGGCCATCGCGAGGAGGATCCGGGGCTGACCGAGGAGCGAGGTGAGGATCACCGAGGTCATCCCGGCGATCGCTCCGATCTTCACGAGTGCGCTGAGCCAAGCGAGCTCGGGATGCGCATCGAGCGCGACGGCGACCGGCGCATCGACGTTGAGCCTCGTGTACGGGACCATGCCGGTGATGGTCGCGGCCATGCCCATGTAGAGCACCGCCGAGATCCCGAGCGCGCTCAGGATGCCGATCGGCAGGTCGCGCTGCGGATTGCGGGTCTCGAGCGCCGTCGTCGAGGCGGTGTCGAACCCGACGTACGAGAAGAAGATGATCGCCGCCCCCTGCATGATGCCGCTCCAGCCGAAGTGCCCGAACTGCCCGTGATTCGGCGGCACGTAGGGATGCCAGTACGCGGTATTCACCGAGCGCACGCTCGCGGCGAGAAACACGATGATCACCGCCACCTTGAGAAAGACCATGAACGTGTTCGCGCCCGCCGACTCCTCGAGCCCGACGTAAAGCAAAGCGGTGAGCGCCGCGATGATCAGCATCGCCGGCACGTTCACCCACGCGCCCGTTGCAACGAGGTGGCCGGCTGCATCCGCCCCGAACGGCGCGTTGACGAGCGCCGCGGGTAGATGGATGTGGGCATCGGAGAGCAGATTGACGACGTAGCCCGACCAGCTCACGGCGACCGCGGAGGCGGACATGCCGTATTCGAGCAGTAGATTCCAGCCGATGAACCACGCCACCGCTTCCCCGAGCGTCGCGTAGGTGTAGCTGTAGGCGCTGCCCGGAACCGGAAGGAACGCGGCGAACTCCGCATAGCACAGCGCCGCCAGCCCGCTGCCAAATGCGGCGATGAGGAGCGAAAGCGTGATCGCGGGTCCTGACTGGTTGGCGGCGACCGTGCCGGTGAGCACGAACACTCCCGTGCCGATCGTCGCACCGAGCCCGATCGCGGTGAGCGAGCGCGCGGTGAGCACCCGCTTCAGGCGCTGTGACTCCGCGGCGTTGGGCGCCTCGACCGGGTGGATGGCGAGCAGCTGGCGCAGCACCGGGCTCACTGCGCAGACTCGCGGGCGGCCGGTGAGATCGGCAGATGATGCGCGCGCAGCTCCGCCACGCAGCATTGCTCGAGCGCCTGGTCGGAATCGGACGTGTGCTCGCAGCCGATCCCGAGCCGGTCGGCCCTCAGGTCGGCCCACTCGAAATCGTCGCTCCCGTTGACGAGATCGCTGAACTCCTTGCCCCAGCTCGCGACATACGCCTCGGGCCGGCTGCAGTAGCGCGCGATGAAGCCGGCAGCGAGGCAATGGGCGTGCTTGTCGGAGAGGTGCGGCGGGAGCTTTGTCGCGACAACGGCGCGCATGCACCCGAGCGAGGACTCATCGAGCCGCGCAACACCCGGCGCGGTGGCGCAGCCCCCCGCGAGGGCGAGCCATGAGCACGCGACCGTCGCGCGGAGACCTCCTCGCCCGCGCGCGCTTCGAGTGCCTGCCGGCGCGCGGCGCCCGCCGATGATGCTGATGACCCCTCCGCTCTAACGCCGTCTCGCCTTGCACGGCGAGTCCGTCAGCATCGTACAGCCCCCGCACAGGATCACGCCACAGCCGAGCGCCTCAGCTCCTCGAGCAGCACGCTCGGGTCCGATCCCTTCGTGACGAACGCCGCAGCGCCGCGCTGCAGGATCTCGCGGGTGAGGAGCTCGTTG
Source organism: Steroidobacteraceae bacterium (assembly GCA_050738595.1). GTDB lineage: Bacteria > Pseudomonadota > Gammaproteobacteria > Steroidobacterales > Steroidobacteraceae > JASHUC01. The sequence continues at coordinate 6,520 of JBOHZR010000150.1, forward strand.
CATAAACCGCTGAAGACGACGATCCGCAGCGCCGGCTCGCTCGCCGCGAGTCCCTCGATCAACTCCATCCCGCTGCCGCCCTGCAGCCCGAGGTCGAGCACCAGGACGTTCGCGCCGGAGCCGCGCACGGCCGCACGCACGGCGGCCGCGGAGGCGACCTGGCCGACACAGCGCATGTCGGGCTCGGAATCGATGATCTGGGCCAGCGTGTCGCTGAGATCGGCGTGATTCTCGGCGATCAGAACTCTGATCGGCGCGCTCGGCGCGATGGGCGCAGTCGGCGCGCTCGGCGCAATCGACGTCATGTGCTCCTCGCCCTTACCGCTCGGGGCGCGCGGCTCTTCAGCGCGCAGCCTTCCACTGAACTGAAGCGCTCACAGGGGCTTGGGCGGGCTGAGCAAGCCGCGTGCCTGATCAGCCACGCCGGCTCAGGCGCCAAGGCAAGCGAGCAGCTCCTGGGTCTTCTCGCGCATCAGCGCCTCGTTCGCGCGCGACTCCACGTTGAGCCGCACCAGCGGCTCGGTGTTCGAGCCGCGCAGGTTGAAGCGCCATTCGGCGTGCTCGATCGACAGTCCATCCGTGAAATCGATGGACACCGCACCGCGCTCATAGCGCCTCTGCGCCCGCTCGAGCACCGCCTTCGCCTCCCCCTCGAGGCGCAGATTGATCTCCCCGCTCGCCGGGTACAGCCGCATGCGCTCCTCGACGAGCCCCGAGAGGGGCACGCCCCGTTCGCACATCGTCTGCAGCACGAGGAGCCACGGAATCATGCCGCTGTCGCAGTAGTAGAAATCCCGAAAATAGTGATGCGCGCTCATCTCTCCGCCGTACGCTCCATCGACCTCGCGCATCTTGTGCTTGATGAACGCGTGGCCCGACTTGCAGAGCACGGGCACCCCGCCGTACTGCCGCACGATGTCGAGTGTGTTCCAGGTGAGCCGCGGGTCGTGCACGATGCGCGCGCCGCGCTCGCGGCGCAGGAAGACCTCCGCGAGCAGGCCGACGAGGTAGTAACCCTCGATGAACTGTCCCCGCTCATCGAAGAAAAAGCAGCGATCGTAATCGCCGTCCCACGCGAGTCCCACGTCGGCGCCCGAGTCGAGAACCGCGCGGCTCGTCGTCGCGCGGTTCTCCTCGAGCATGGGGTTCGGCACACCGTTCGGGAAATGACCGTCCGGCTCGTGCTGGACTTTCACCAGCTCGAACGGCAGGTGCGGCTCGAGCGCATCGACGAGGAGTCCCGCGCCGCCGTTGCCGGGATTGACGACGACCTTGAGCCGCTTCAGCTTCGAGCGGTCGACGAGCCCGAGCACGTGCTCGAGGTAGCGGCCCCGCACATCGAGCGGGCGCTCCGTGCCGGCCCGCCCCGCCGGGCCCGGCAGCCGCCCCTCCTCGATCATCGCCTGCATGTCCTTGAGTCCCGTGTCGGCGCTGATCGGGCGCGAGTCGGCGCGCACGAATTTCATGCCGTTGTAATCGGGCGGGTTGTGGCTCGCGGTGACCATGATGCCGCCGTCCAGGTGCTCCGCAGCGGTCGCGTAGTAGACGCCCTCGGTGCCCCAGAGACCGATGTCGAGCACATCGACGCCTGACTGGGCGAGCCCCCGCTTCAGCGCACCCGCGAGCCCCGGGCTCGAGAGCCGGATGTCGTAGCCGACGGCGACGCTCTGCGGCCGGACGAACGCCGCGTAAGCCCGACCGATGTCGAACGCGAGCCGATCGTTGATCTCATCGGGAATGCGGCCGCGGACATCGTAGGCCTTGAAGGACGTGAGCTTCGCCATGCGGCTCACCCCTCGCGCCCGTACCGGTCCTCGAACCGCACGATGTCGTCCTCGCCGAGGTAGGAGCCCGACTGCACCTCGATGATGTGCAGCGGAATCTTGCCCGGGTTCTCGATCCGGTGGCGCACGCCGATCGGGATGTACGTGGACTGATTCTCCTCGAGGAGGAACACCTCCTCGCCCCGCGTGATGCGCGCCGTTCCCGACACGACGATCCAGTGCTCGGCGCGGTGGTGATGCAGCTGCAAAGACAGCGTCGCGCCCGGCTTCACCTTCAGCCGCTTCACCTGAAAGCGCGGTCCGTTCTCGATGCTGTCGTAGCTTCCCCAGGGCCGGAAGACCTCCCGATGCAGCGAGTGCTCGTAGCGGCCCCGCTCCTTCAGGCGCTGCACGAGCTTCTTCACGTCCTGCACGCGCTGGCGCGGGGCGACGAGCACGGCATCCTTCGTCTCCACGACGACATGATCCTTGAGCCCGACGACGGAGACCAGGCGGCTCTCCGAGTAGAGATAGCAGCCATCGCAGTCCTCGACCATCACATCGCCGCGCGCGACGTTTCCGCGCACGTCGGACTCGCTCGCCTCGTGCAGCGCCGACCAGGAGCCCACATCGCTCCAGCCCGCCGCGAGCGAAACCACCACCGCATCCGAGGTCTTCTCCATGACCGCGTAGTCGATCGAATCCGAGGGACACGCGGCGAACGACTTCGCATCGATGCGGGTGAAATCGAGATCGCGCTTCGCGTTGTGAAAGGCGGCCTCGCAAGCCTTCGCGATCTGCGGCGCAAGGCGCGCGAGCTCCTCCAGATAGCGCCGCGCGCGAAACATGAACATCCCGCTGTTCCAGTAGTACTCGCCCGAGGCGAGGAACTCGCGTGCCCGCTCGGGAGAGGGCTTCTCCACGAAACGTGCGATGCGATGGACACCCTCCGTGCCATCCCCCGCGGCCGTTGCGCCCTGCTGAATGTAGCCGTAGCCCGTCTCGGGCGCCGTCGGCACGATCCCGAACGTCACGAGCTGCCCCGGCTCGGCCGCCCCGAGCGCCGTGCGGACCGCCTTGTGGAACACCGGTACGTCCCGGATGACGTGGTCCGCGGGCAGCACGAGCAGCACCGGACCGCCGCTTCCGTTTGCGTTTGCGTTTGCGCCCAGCGCCGCATTCGCGCGCTCGGCGGCCTCGAGCGCGGCATGCGCCGCGAGCGCAATGGCCGGTGCGGTATTGCGCCCAATCGGCTCGAGCACGACGGCCTGCGGCTCGACGGCGAGCTGACGCAGCTGCTCGGCCACGAGGAACCGGTGCGCGTCGTTGCACACGATGACCGGCGGGGCAGCCCCGAGCCCCTCGAGACGCAGCACCGTCTGTTGCAGCATGGTGCGATCGCCGATGAGCGCCAGGAGCTGCTTCGGATACAGCTCGCGCGAGAGCGGCCACAGCCGCGTGCCGGCGCCCCCGGAGAGGATGACAGGTGTGAGCATAGGGTTACATCTTAGTGGGTCGGCCCGAACCTCGCGCTCATTCGACGAGCGGGTTGACGATCCGCACGCCGGCGATCAGCTGCCCTGGATTCAGATCTTCGCTGTAGAGCATCGTTGCGCCGGCCTCTTCCGCTGAAGCCACGATCAGCGCATCCCAGAACGAGATTTCCGCCATATCGGCGATGTCGGCCGCGCGCGTCACGGTCGCGGACGTCGTGGCGCTGCGGATCCACTCCCCATAAGCAATCACCACCTCGCGCGCGGTCGAATGAGCAACCGGGGTCGCCAGCTTGCGCGTGACGTTGACATAGAACTCTTGGAGCACCTGCACGGAGAGCCGTCCCGCGCCTGACGACCAGAGTGTCGTGAGCGCCGCGAGCGCGCGCTCGCGCTTTGCCCCGGCATCCTGATCGTGGGCACAGAGGAGGATGTTGGTGTCAACGAAGACGATGTCGCTCATGGAGCAAGTCGCGGGATAGGGCTCTCCCTCCGAGCGGCAGCGCCCGGGAGAACAGCGCGAGCGCGCGGCGGCGCGCCGTCTCGTACGCCCGGTCCTCGCTCACGAGCTCCCGAAGCTCATCGGCGAGCAGCGCGCTCACGCTGCGACCGCGCCGGGCAGCAACGGCGCGCGCCTTCTTCAAGAGCGTGGGCTCGATCGCTACGGTGATGTTCTGCTTCGCAGCCATTTCTCACGTAAAATACGTGAGGACGTGCGGGCGGTCAACGCGGGGAACTGCGCAGCGCCCTACGGAGGCACGCCCGGACCGCGCGCAAGTCCAATGCTATCAGTCTATCGACTTTGATATCATTGCAGTCGTCCGGAGCGGAGTAACTATCCATGGCCGCAATCACGGTCCGCAACCTACCTGAGGAGACCCATCGCGCCCTGCGCTTGCGGGCGGCCGAGCACGGACGCAGCACCGAAGCCGAAGTCCGGGCCATCCTCGAGCAAGCCGTCCGTCCGGTCGAGCGGCGTAAGATCGGCTCGGAGCTCGCGGCATTCGGGCGACGCATGGGCGGCCTCGACCTGCCTCACGAACGCGACTCCGCAGCACCCGAGCCAGCCGACTTCGAGTGATCATCCTCGACACGAACGTCGTCTCGGAGCCCATGAAGCCGCACGGTGCGCTGGCCGTGCAGCAGTGGCTCGACGAGCAAGTGGCCGATACGCTCTTTCTGACGGCGACCAGCTTGGCCGAGTTCCTGCTCGGCCTCGAGCTGCTGCCCGAGGGCAAACGCAAAGCCGGGCTCGCCACGTCCCTGCACGAACTGATCGATCAGCTGTTCGGAACGCGTATTCTCCCCTTTGACGAACGCGCTGCCGCCGCCTTCGCACCCATCATTCGCCGCGCCCGTGAAGCGGGCCGCTCGCTCTCCGTCGCCGACGGCCAGATCGCCGCCATCGCCACCGTTCATGGCTTCGCCGTTGCGACGCGCGACACCGCCCCTTTTGTCGCCGCCGGCGTGTCGGTCCTCGACCCATGGGAATGAATGTAAGCGAGGCCCATTGACGTCCGAAAACGGCTAGTCGTCTCGCCCGGTGCGGCGTAGGGTGCCTCCCATGTCGCGAGCCGCTCCCATCTCCGCCCCCACCGAACCGTCCTCTCTCCTGCCGGACTCCCGCACGCTCGATCGCGCGCGCCTGAGCCGCGATCCGCGCTTCGACGGGCGATTCTTCATGGCCGTGACGACCACCGGCATCTACTGTCGGCCGGTCTGCCCGGCCGCGCCGACACCGAAGCGCGCGAACATTCGCTACTTCCCGACGGCGGCCGCTGCCGCCGAGGCGGGCTTCCGGCCCTGCCTGCGATGCCGACCCGAGGCGGCCCCCGGCACCCCCGCGTGGCTCGGCACCTCTGCGGTCGTGCGGCGCGCTCTGAAGCTCATTCAAGACGGAGCGCTCGATGAGAGCTCGATCGAGCAGTTCGCTTCCCGCTTGGGTATCGGACCGCGACATCTTCACCGCCTGTTCGTCCACCACGTCGGCGCCTCGCCGAACGCGGTCGCGCAGACGCGCCGGCTGCATTTCGCGAAGCGGCTGATCGATCAGACGCGCCTCACGATGACCGAGATCGCGCTCGCCGCCGGCTACGGGAGCCTGCGGCGCTTCAATCATGCCTTCAGTGCGGCTTACGGCCGTCCTCCTCGGGACATCCGGCGCGGCTCGCTCGCCCAGGCCGAGCGCCACGATCACGAGCGGTCCATCGTCCTGCGCCTCGCGTACCGCCCGCCCTACGACTGGCACTCGCTCAGAGAATTTCTCGCCGCCCGCGCCGTGCCAGGCGTGGAGCGCGTGGACGCGCGAGGCTATGCACGCACGATCGCGCTGCCGGGAAGCGAGCCGGGTAGCCAGCCAGACGCCGAGCCCAGCACCGCACCCGCGATGAGTCCCGCGATCATTCGAGTGCGCCCCCTGCCAAAAAGTGATGAGCTCGAGCTCACCGTCTCCGGCGCGCCCCCTGCGGCCCTCCTGCAAATCTCCCTGACCGCGAGGCGCATGTTCGACCTCGCCGCGGACCCGGCACTCACTGCCCAAGTGCTGGGATCGGACCCCGTACTCCGCGACCTCCTGCGCCGCCGCCGCGGCCTGCGGATCCCCGGCGTCTGGGACCCGTTCGAATGCGCCGTGCGCGCGGTCCTCGGCCAGCAAGTGAGCGTCGCGGCCGCTCGCACCCTGGCCGCTCGTCTCGTCGCTCGAGCTGGCCGTCCGATCGACGCCGCAATGCCGCGGCAGCCGACGAGCGCCGAAGGGCTCACCCACCTCTTCCCCTCGCCCGCCGCGCTCGCACGCGCCGACCTCAGCGGCCTCGGAGTGACCGGCGCCCGCATCGCCGCGATCCAGACGCTCGCCCGCGCCGTCCTCGACGGCACCCTCGATTTCAGCGCCGCCGCCGAAGAGGTCGTCGCGGCCCTGAAAGCGCTGCCCGGCATCGGCGCCTGGACAGCGCACTACATCGCCCTGCGTGCCCTGGGCGAGCCCGATGCACTGCTGGCCGCCGACATCGTCCTGCGGCGCCGCGCGGCGGCCGGCGGATCACCGCTCACGCAACGGGAGCTCGAGGCGCGCGCCGAAGCCTGGCGCCCGTGGCGAAGCTATGCCGTCATGCACCTGTGGCGAGCGGCCGCCGAGGCCTCCGCCCGCACGCGACCCGCCGCCCGATCGAGAAAAGGCTCGTTTGACGCTGTTGTCTTGGACCCTGCCGCCCTGCGAGAGATCCCCACTGAAGGAGCCGCGCCATGATCTACTGGCATGAGATGGAATCGCCCGTCGGACCGCTTCTGCTCGCGGGGGACGGCTCACGAATCAAGGTCATCCACTTCCGAACCGGCCCCCATGCCCGCCGCCCGGGACACGACTGGGTCGCGGACCGCCTGTCCTTCGAGGCAGCGATCGCGCAGCTCGAGGAATACTTCGCGGGCCAGCGACAGTCGTTCGATCTGCCGCTCGCGCCCGAGGGGACCGACTTCCAGCGGACCGTCTGGCAGGCGCTCACCCGGATTCCGTACGGCGAGACGATCTCCTACGGCGAGCTCGCGCGGCGCATCGGCAAGCCCCAGGCCTCCCGTGCGGTCGGCCTGGCAAACGGTGCAAACCCCCTGCCCATCGTCATCCCCTGCCACCGGGTGATCGGGGCGGACGGCTCCCTCACCGGCTTCGGCGGCGGCCTCGACATCAAGCGGAAGTTGCTGGCTCTCGAGCGGGAGGTTTCGCTGCGCGAAAGCTCCGCGCGGGCTGAATCGCGCCGCGCCGAGGCGCAGCTCGAGCTTCTCGGTTAGTTCCGCGGTCGATTCCTAGTCCCTCCGCCGCGCAGAGGCCGGCCGGCGGGCCGGAATCGCGCCACTTTGTCTGGCGCGATTCCGGGAATTGCGCCACAATCGCGCCACTCGGGGCGCTTGCGGGCCGCAAGATTGTAGGTCGCCAAGACACGATCTCCTAATGCGCATCGTGTGCGCATGAATCTGTCATGACAGCCGAGCCTGACGCTCTCGCTGGCGATATCAGCTCGAGCTCGGATTCATGAGCAGCCCGAGGAAAAGCAGCGCGCCGTTGTCATCGTCGCGGATCGCATAGAAGAACGGCCGGTTCATCACGGCCGTCGCGGACCGCCCGACGTCAGTGATGGCGACCACCCCACTCCCCGCCGCCGCGGTCGTGCCCGTCTCATCGACCTCGACGACCGTTTGATGCACCGCATCGCTCACGAAGAGATTCGGAGCCACGCCCGAGAAATCCGCTTGGCTCCGATCGAACGCAGCCCCCATGCCGAGCGCCGTCAGGGCGGATGGCAGCAGCGACTGACCGGGCGCGGGTTCCGTCGCGTAAGTCGCCTTGAATTTCGGCAGCCCGAGGTTCACGGTGCTCAAGCTTGCGAGCTGCGCGATCCAGCCCCCGAGCTCCGCGGGTGTCATGCCGGCCAGCAGGGACGCGAGGCTGACGCCGGAGGCCGGCAGCACGATGATCATGCTCAGGTGTCGCTTGCCGTAGGGCAGCCGCACCATTTGGAAATTCGCGCCCTGGTAGTAATCGAACACCCCCTGCCGCTGCATCATCTGGCAGCTGACTTGGGTGCCATCGGCGAGCGTGAAGGGTTGTGCGGTCGTCGCGCTCGGATCGAAGGCGCTCGTCCAGGCTCCCTTGAAATAGATCGCGTTGGCGAGCACCAGAATCGTCGAATCGTAGTCCCCCGACGGCAGCAGCTGAGTGATGAGTCCCCGGGTGGCCTGTGCGACCCACGCGTTCACATTGGCCGGTGCCCCGGCGAGATCGCCGATCTCGGCCGCGTAGTAGTTCTGATTCACGTCCGTGAACGACGGCAGCACCGGATCGGCGGTGAGGTGCATCCAGAGCGAGTTGGCGATCGTGATCGTCACATTCGGATCGGCATTCATCAGCGCGGCTTGGATGGACGCATTCGCCGTGTCCACGTCCTGCGCGGAGGTGAAGCTGCCGAGATCGAGCGCTTGCGACATGCCCTGCTGCGTCGAGCCGGCTGCGCCGTTGTAGAGCATCTCGAAGGCGAGCGCGATGCTCGTCGGGGAGATCGCGACGTTACCGGTCACGTTCTGATCGAGCGCATCGAGCAGGCTCACCCCGAGGGTGTTATCGGCCGCGACGATCCGCGGATCGACCGGCGTTCCGGCTTGCTCGTCGGCCAGAACCTCTTTCGCGATAGGGGCGCTCGATGAGGCGGGCGGTCTCGGAGCCGAGGAGCCGGGCGGGGTATCCAGCGACATGTCCGACCCGCCGCCACAGCTTGCGAGTCCTCCCGCGATGGCCAGAACCGTGATCAAAGCACGCGCCACCGGAAAGTGGCGCCCATTCCTCGCCATGAGGTCTCCCTGCCCCCCTGGGGACATCGCGTCGGAGCGGGCGTGGCGTTGACGAGCCCGCCTCGCAAGGTTTACGCGGCCGATTTCCCGCGCCCGACCCCGTAGTACGTGAAGCCGAAACGCGCCAGTACCGACGGGTCGTAGAGATTGCGCCCGTCGAAGATGAGCGGCTCCTTCAGAATCTGCTTGAGCCGGTCGAAATCCGGGCTGCGGAACTCCTGCCACTCGGTCGCGATGGCGAGGGCATCCGCACCCTCCGCCGCCTCGTACGCATTGCGGCACAGCGTGACGTTCGCACCCTGCGATGCGTAAATCCGCCCGGCCTCCTCCAGTGAGACCGGATCGTAGGCTCGTACTCGCGCCCCGTCCTTGAGCAAGAGCTCGATGATCGTTCGGGACGGCGCCTCGCGCATGTCGTCCGTGTTCGGCTTGAACGCAAGCCCCCACAGCGCGACCGTGCGACCCTTCAGCTGCTCGCCGAAGTGCCGGCGCATCTTGTGCACGAGCACTGCCTTCTGCCGCGCATTCACCGCTTCCACCGCGCCCAGGATGTCCGGCTGGTGATCCACCTCGCGCGCCGAGCGGATGAGGGCCCGCACGTCCTTCGGAAAGCAGGAGCCGCCGTAGCCCGTGCCCGGATAGATGAAGCTGTACCCGATGCGCGGATCCGAGCCGATTCCGAGGCGCACCTTCTCGATGTCCGCGCCGACCCGCTCCGCGACGTTCGCGAGCTCGTTCATGAAGCTGATCTTCGTCGCGAGCATCGCATTCGCCGCGTATTTCGTGAGCTCCGAGGAGCGCACGTCCATGACGATGAAGCGCTCATGGTTGCGCGTGAACGGGTCGTAGAGCATGCGCATCAGCTCGACCGTGCGGGGATTGTCGGTCCCGATGATGATGCGGTCGGGCTTCATGAAATCCTGGATCGCCGCCCCCTCCTTCAGGAATTCCGGGTTCGAGACGACGTCGTATTCGATCGAGGCGTGTCGGGCGGCGAGCGTCGCATCCACTTCCTTGCGCACCCGATCGGCCGTGCCGACGGGCACCGTGGACTTCGTGACGACGATGCTGTAGCGGCTCATGTGCGTGCCGATCGAGTGCGCGACCGCGAGCACGTACCTCAAGTCGGCCGAGCCGTCCTCGTCCGCCGGCGTTCCGACGGCGATCAGCTGGAAAAGCCCGTGCTCCACTCCCTTCGCGGCATCCGTCGTGAACTCGAGGCGTCCGGCCTCCATGTTCCGCTTGATGAGCGCATCGAGCCCCGGCTCGTGAATGGGTACCTCGCCGCGACTCAATCGCGCAACCTTCTCGGCATCGATATCGACGCCGAGGACATGGTTGCCGGCCTCGGCGAGGCAGGCGCCGGTGACGAGTCCGACATAGCCGGACCCGAAAATAGTGACTCTCATGGCGAGGGGACCCTACCCGAAGATGCGTTCACGCTCAAGGAAGCCCAGCAAGGATGGTGCCAGTCTACAATCCGCGTATGAAGCATCCACGGTCGGTGCTCATCACCGGCGCATCTGGCGGGATCGGAGCTGCCCTCGCCCGCTGCTACGCCGAACCCGGACGTACCCTGATTCTGCACGGCCGCGATGCGGCCCGCCTCGAAGCCATCTCACAGACCTGCAAGGTGCAAGGCGCCCGCATCGAGACGTTGACGTTCGACGTGCGCAATCCCGATGCGACCATCGAGCAGCTCCAGAGCCTGTCGCAACGCGAAGTCATCGACCTCGCGATCGTCAATGCGGGCGTGACGCAAGCGATCGGCGGAGGCGAGATCTTCGAATCCTTCACGACCGCCCACGAAGTGCTCGCCGTAAATCTCGAAGGAGCCCTCGCCACAGTGGCGGGCGTCCTTCCGGAGATGATTCGCCGCGGCAGCGGCCAGATCGCCCTCGTGAGCTCCCTTGCGGCATACGTCGGACTGCCGCGGACACCTGCCTACTGCGCGAGCAAGGCCGCGCTGAAAACCTACGGCGAGTCCCTGCGCCTGCGGCTCGCGCCGCACGGCGTGGCGGTGAGCATCGTGCTGCCGGGCTTCGTGCGGACGGCGATGACCGATCGCGTCAAGGGACCGAAGCCCGCGATCATCCCGCCCGAGCGCGCGGCGCTTCTGATCCGCCGGGGACTCGAGCGCAATCGCGGACGGATCGCATTTCCGCGGCGGCTCGCGTGGGGATTGCGACTCATTTCGATGCTGCCCCAGCCGCTCTCCGAGCGTATCCTGCGCGGGCTCGGCTTCGGCCGATAGAGCCCGGAAGAAACGAAGCGCCGCCCTACTGTATACGGTGAAAGCGACGAGATCAGCGCTGCGCGGAAAGCCAATCGACGTAACGACTCACGCCGCTTGCCACGTCCGCAAACGCGACCTCGCATCCGGTCGCCGTCAGCGCCCGAAGATCCGCTTGCGTGTAACACTGGTATTTCCCGACGAGCGCCTCCGGAAAGGCAATGTATTCGATGAGCCCGCGCGCAACCTGCTGCGCGAGCGTCAGAGGTTCCTCGCCTCGCTTCGCCCGGCAGGCGTTCACCACGGCATGCGCCACGTCATTGAACGGCTGCGCCCGGCCGGTGCCTACATTCACGATCCCGCTGCGCTCCGGGTGCTCAAGGAACCACAGATTGACCGCAACGACATCCTCGACGAACACGAAATCGCGCGCCTGCTCCCCCGGCCCGTATCCTCCGTACTCCCCAAAGAGCCGCACTTTGCCCGCCTCGCGAAACTGATTGAACTGGTGAAAAGCCACCGACGCCATGCGCCCCTTGTGCTGCTCTCGCGGGCCATAAACGTTGAAGTATCGGAACCCGACGACCTGTGAGACAGACGTTGGCAGTACCCGGCGCACCACTTGGTCAAAGAGCAGCTTCGAGTAGCCGTACACGTTGAGCGGGCGCTCGAAGCGCGACTCCTCCCGAAATGTCGTGCTGTCCCCGTAGACTGCCGCCGAGGAGGCGTAGATGAGGCGCGTCGCCTGCGCCTGGCAGGCATCGAGCAGCCGCTTCGAGCAGCGGTAATTGGTCTCGAGCATGAACCGGCCGTCGTGCTCCATCGTGTCCGAGCACGCACCCTCGTGGAAGACGACCTCGACCCTCCCGAGCTCGCCCCGCGCGAAGCGATCGTAGAACTCGCTCCGATCGAAATAGTCGCTCAAGCGGGCGCCGAGCAGATTGCGGTATTTCGTTCCGTCCCTGAGGTCATCGACCGCGATGACATCGTCGATCCCTCGGGCGTTCAGGGCATGAACGAGATTGCTGCCAATCATACCGGCAGCGCCGGTGACGACGACCCTCATGACGATCGGGCTCGCCCACGGGCGCGACTGTCGTTCATTCGATCAGCTCGGCGCGCAGGATGCCGTTGTAAGCCTCGTCAATCGCGCCCGTGAGCGCGATATGCGCCCGCAGATAATAGGTCGTCGGCGAGTGGCACTGAACCGTGGTAGAGCACGAGATGCGTGCGTCCTGCGTCCTGCCGAAGGACTGCGTCTGCGCGGCGCCCTCGCTGAAGGACGCCGTCGAATTCGCAAGTCCCGACGCCGACGCGTTCGTCGTGATCTGGCATGCCAACTCAGTGATGCTGCCGCCGCCGCTCGATACGAGAGTCTGAACGGCTCCGGTCAGGCGGTACGTACCCGCTCTCAGCGTCAGCTGCCCCACGGTGACATCGCTCGTCGAGCAGATCACCTGCTGGCCGGAGCTATTCGTGAAAATGCGCTTGGCCAACGGAATTGCGTTCTCTTGAAGATTCGCGTTCCCCTGGTAATAGACGTTCTCCCAGTTGAGGAGCGGGGCGGTATGGGTGTCGCCGCCATAACAGCCTCGCACGATGAGCCCGATGCCTGCGGAGTTGATGTCCGACAGGAACACAGCGCCTCCCCTCATCGGTTCTCTCGTTACGGTCTGTGGCTCGTTGACGATATACGTCCCCGCCCCGCCGGTGCCCGTGCCCCCCGCAATGATGAACGTTTTCGGGGCGACTCCCGTGCCGTAAACGGGCTGCCCGAGCGAAACGAACCCCTTTGCGACCGCGAACACCGTGAGCGTTCCGCCTGAGATGGAGCCGGTGAAGCTCGATCCGGCCGTCACCTCCTGATAGACGCCATCGAAGGTGAGCGCGCGGTTATCGCCGCCATTGAGTTGGATCCCCCACGTCTGTTCGAGGATCGTGTCACGGAACGCGCAGGCTACGACCTCCGTGAGTTTGATGCCGAAACCGTTCGGGCAGCTCCCGAACTGCGAACCACCGTAGTCCCTGATCGTCGTGCACTCATCGTTTGACGGTCCGAAGCACTCGAGGCCATTCGCGCCCGCGCCGAGACCGTGAAAATGGAAGAAGCTCGTGTAGCCGCCGCGCTCGATATAGCACTGATCCTGCTTGGCGTTCGTGGACCCGACATGGATGAACGAGACGAGATAGGGGTGGGCGGGTGCGCTCGCTTTCAGCGAGAAATTGTTCCCGCTGAGTCCCGGGACGCGACGCGAGTTGCCGCCATCGACGTTGAAATTGTAGAAAGTCGATAGCCCCGTCGTCGTCACCACATCGAACTGATCGGTGCTCGCCTGGATCAGGCTCGGACCTCCGAATGGATTGCCGAGTCCCTCGACGTAGATGCCGGAGAAATCGAGTGGTGCCGACGCCAGCATCGTCTCTGAGGGGAGCTGCAACGGATAATTGCCCGACCGGCAGGCATTTGCGGCGGTATTGATCGAGGAAGTCATGTCAGTTCTGCCGGGCTCTGCGTTTGCCCCGTATCGATATACGTGGCCTGCGGGGTAGGAATAATCGACCGGTGTGACGCCGAGCGCCCCCTCCGCGGCAGTACGGGCGTAACCAGGACGCGAGTACGGCTGCGCGCTTGGCCGGTTTGCGAAGAAAAACGGGCCGCCGACCGCAGCGAGCCCTTTCGCGACGTCGCGACGACGCATTGCATCGCTCCTGGTATGGATGAGCCTCTGCCGAGTCTTGCATCGGGCGATGGTCACTCGATCAGGCCAATCGCAGCGCCCGTACTCAATACGTCTGAGCGATGACACGTGCGCCGGAAACGAATACGACGTGGCTTCCGGCGAGCGTTCCCGCGCTGCCAGATAGCTCCGGATTGCCGCTCGACCAAGTCACCTCGTCGGTACTCACAGAAACGACGGAATTGAGATTGATCGCGTACAGCGAGTCCGGGGAAACGCTCTGGAACTGCAAAACCTCGGGCAGCATGCATGCGCCGACGCTCTGCCCGGATGGATCGTACAGCGTACAGGCGATATACGTTCCACCCTTGCCGGTCGCCGGATCATAGGTTGAGTAGCCGTTCACCAGCAGATGACCGTCGTCGATCCATCCGACCGGAAACCCGGAAACTGCAGCGGCCAGTGTGTCGCCCTGGTAGATATCGGTCCCGATTGCGCACAATCCTTGAGGGTTGCTGGCCGTCGAGGTCGCGAAATTCGTCCCACTAGACGAGATGCGCAGCGGCGGCGGCCCCCCCTTGCAGCTGGAAGCATTGGATGTCGAGAACGTCGGTGAGGCCCCGGTGGGCGCACCGGCCTGCAACGACCAGCCGAAGCCTGTATTCACCACCTGTCCCAGAACGGTCCCAGAGCTCGAAAGAGAGAAATCTGCCAGCGTTGCGGGTGTCGAATAAGGCCAGGTGTACACCGGAGCGGTCGATGGCGGCGAAAAGATCCCTAGCGAAACAGAGTCGCTGGAACCGAGCATCCCTGCTGCCATCGTCGAACCATCGGAGGACAGGAGCACTTTGAAGCTCGGTGACGCGATCGTTCCCTCGGACGCCAGCGTGCCGGCATTGAAAAGAAAAATGCTGCCGGATGTGCTCGCGATTGCGATCTGGGCCGTGCTGCCGGCGATGCTGAGCGCCTTCCCGTATGCGAAATAGCGGGGCGAGCCCGGCAGGCCCGAGCCATCGAGGACTACTCCGTTGCCGTCTCCGATCAGCCATTGAGAGGCCGACGTCGCCGCGTAGGTGGTGGCGCCTGCCGTGGGGTCCACTGGGGCAGTGTAGTCGGTCTTGGTCGGGACAGCTCCAGACAGATCGATCACGCTTGTCGCGGACTGACTGCTCACACCGATCGTAGTTCCGGAAGGAATCACCAGCGGAGCTTGTTTCCCGAAAGTGAACGCGGCTGCGGGCGCCGAGGGGGAACTTACGGCATATACGTCCAACGTGCCTGTCGTCGCAAGGGTCCATACCCAATTGCCTTGCCCCCCTACGGTAGCGCCTGCGGGCACATTGACGAGAGCTTGCTGGGCGCCACTGCTCGAATAGACGAGATCGTCGCTGCCAGCGGTGGTTAGAAACCGGGCACCGTGCAGGAACCACGAGCTGAACTGCCCATTGAACGTCGGGCCCGTTACTGCAGTCCCTGCGGGCACCGACACCGTCTGAATCACGTTCTGACCAGCCGGACCGGCCGCAACGCGCACCTCTCCCGGCGCAGCGAAGCCGATCGCCTGTGAATAATCGCCGGAAAGGGAGAACAGCAGCTGCCCAGAGGTCGACCAGACGAACAGTCCGTCCTTGCTGCCCGCAGCGAGATAGCTTCCGTCGCTCGCCAACATCCACCAAGAAACGGACGCCGAGATCGTCGCGAGCACCTGGCCACTGGCTGCCGAGCGAACCTCGAATCCCTGCGAGTTCTTGATCACGAGCGTCCCTCCCGCCAAATCCCCCGGAAGTGGAAGCCCGAGCTCGGAACCGCAAGTGGCGGGGTCGGTGGTAAGGCACGTTGTATCGCCACTCGCAATCTGGGTGGCGGCGGTGTAGTCCCACAGGACCCAGTGTCCATCGGCGTCAAGGCTTAGGACCCTCGAGCCGTTCATTCGGATGAGATCGATTTCCGCCGTGTGGCCGAGCTCTAGAAGGACAGCTTCGTCGACCTCGAGAGTCAGATCGACGACCGATTGACCGCCGGAATTCTGTCCGGTGATCTGATAGGACGTGGAAGGAGATACTGAGGTGGGCACGCCCGTGATGCTGCCATCAGTCGTGCTGAACGTGAGCCCTTCAGGCAAGGCCGGACTGATCGACCAGCTAGTGATCGCGCCGCCCTTTGGGGTCGGAGTGAGCGTGCGACTCGGTACACCGGCCGTGTATGTGAAAGAGGACGCGCTATAACTCACCGAGGAGGGTGCGACGTCATTGACGGTGAGGGACAGGGCCGCCGTGACGCTGCCCCCGCTGGAGCTGGAAGCACCCACAGTATAGGTCGCGCCCGCCGTAACGGCCGTCGGCGTGCCCGAAATCACGCCGCTGCTGGAATCGAGAGCAAGGCCAGGGGGCAGAGCCGGATTGACCGTGAAATTGTCGAGGGTGCCCGTCGATGCCGGCCGCACCGAGGCGGTCGTTCCGACCACCAACACCTGCGGAGAGGGGTAGCTGAGGCTGACGGCCGGCGAAGCGGGAGGCGTCGGATCGGAACCGCAAGAGGAAAGGAACACGGCCAGGACAAGCCCGCAGATCGCGATTACACGCTCGCGCACAAACAGCACTTTGCTTGTACCCCGTGGTTACACAGCGCCAAAGCCCATGCCGTGGTCAATCATCGCGCAGAGCGCATGGCCGATAAAGATATGCGCCTCCTGGATGCGCGCCGTCGTCCTGCTCGGCACGACGAGCGCCACGTCGCATAGCGGGAGAATCCTGCCCCCGTCCCGGCCCAAGAGACCGATCATATGGATGCCCGCCGCCCGGGCGGCTTTCGCCGCGCGGAAGACATTTTCGGAGTTGCCGGAGGTGGAAATCGCAAGAAGACAGTCCCCGGCCCCGCCCACCGCGGCCAACTGGCGGGCAAAGACCTCCTCGAAACCGTAATCGTTCGCAATCGAGGTGAGAGCCGAGGTGTCCGTCGAGAGAGCGACGGCCGAAAGCGCGCGGCGTTCTGCGACGAATCGGCCGATGAGCTCGGCCGCGATGTGCTGACTGTCAGCTGCGGATCCGCCGTTGCCACAGAGCAGAAGCTTGTGGCCGGCCGAGAGCGCAGAGATGATGAGCGCGGCAGCCTTCTCGATCAGGGGGGACATGGCCGACAGTCGGCCAAAGAGCGCTTGGTGCTCGCTCAAAGCATCGGACAGGAGATCATTCATCGCTCGTTCCGGCAGTCGGTCAACCAGGCGCCATCCGGTGCGTTCGGAATTCCGCCCCGATCGAGTCGATTTTTAGAAGGGTCGGTGAGCCTTCGCATGTGTCGTGCGAATATATTGCAGCAATTGACGGGAATTGTCCGCTCGCCGCACGTGCGCCGGGCACTGAGCGCGGGTATCCTCCTGGCGGCCGCTGGGTTCTCCGGCTGCGGGGCATCCGACGAGCCCCCCGCGAGCGCCGCGACTGCAACGACCGTCACAACGGATCCGGGCCCGTCGCCGTTCATCAGTCTCGTGCACATCACCGGCTGCGATCCATCCACGCTGGTCGACGTGGAGTACACAATTGCACCAAAACCGGGCTCTGCTTCCAGCCCGGTGCACGTTGAGTACTCGATCCCTGCCCTGCGGGCGAGGGGTTATATCAATCGGGGCAGGTATGGTCTCGTCGCGGAAGTGGATGCCTCGAGCGGCGCCGTCTCGGCATATGCGATCGACCCCGCGTCGATGATCGCACAGGTCGTAGACTACGCCGTGGCTGACGACGAGACGCGCGCGCTGCTGGTCGGACTCGACCCGGACCACAATGTCACATTCGAGTTCGCATATCCGACTTTCGGATGCAAGACGAGCTGGAACGCTCGACCGATCTCGTTGGGCGACTTGGTGATTGACCGGTAACGGTGCACCCTTAGGGGCCGCTCAAGAATAACTTCGCAGTTTGCGTAGCTGTGTTTGAGCATACGGCTTGATGATGTAGTTCCATTGCGGCAGAGTTCTGTGCGTGCGGATGTTCAACAACTTCATCTCCCGCTCGGTC
>JBOHZR010000151.1:0-4970 GCA_050738595.1 Steroidobacteraceae bacterium
GATCAAGATCGAAGAGAAAGAGACGAACGCCGGCAAGGGCTGCTCAGATCAAGAAGCGCACCCCAATCCCCGGAATCAGGCGGTTCCTGACCACCGTTCACACCCCCGATACGAAGATCATCGCGGACCAGCCCTTCGGGTTCGAAGGCGCTTCGCGAGCGTCTCTTCCGCGCGCTTGCGCTTTTCGGAGGTGAACCTGGCGATCGCCTCGCAAACCTTCACCTCGTTGGGGATCGACGTGCCGGAGTAGCCTTCGGGATCGCGGAAGCCGAAGACCAACAGGTAGCCCACCTGCAGGTTCTCGATCAGAGCACGATCGTTGCCGCATCCGGCCGAAGCGATGCCTACGCGGCCAGCGAGCGCGACGGGCGAGTAGTCAGCGGATGCTACCTCATGTGAAACCCGGTGGACGGGGCGACCCGATCCCTGAGCCGTACGCTGAGACCGATGTGGTCGCGTTCCTTTCTCAATGCCCCGCTCGATTTCGCCGTAGATGAAGCCGGGTATCGTCGCGAGCAGGGCCGCAATGGATCGACTCGCCTTTCCGCGATGCATAGCCGCTCCGAAAACCAAAGAGAGTCCCTCTGGCTAGGACAAGACCGGAGAGTCGGAGAGATCAGGTCGCGCTAGCGGTTGAATCGCTCGTGCCACCTTCCTTCCAATCCTCCGATTCGCCATCTCCAGGTCATACTGCGCCTGCAAGTTCTGCCACAGCTGCGCTGTCGTTCCAAAGTACCGGGAGAAACGAAGTGCCATCTCCGCAGTCACCGCGCGC
Organism: Steroidobacteraceae bacterium; assembly: GCA_050738595.1. Classification (GTDB taxonomy): domain Bacteria; phylum Pseudomonadota; class Gammaproteobacteria; order Steroidobacterales; family Steroidobacteraceae; genus JASHUC01. Next base: position 776 of record JBOHZR010000151.1, read on the forward strand.
CGGCGTCGCACAATCTCGTTGACGGTCGGTGCCGCGACCCCGAGCTCCTTCGCGAGCTTGTACGAGCTGAGTTTAAGCGGCTGCATGAAATCATGCAGCAGGACGTCGCCCGGGTGCACCGGGCGCAGCTTTCTTGTTGCCATGTAACCACTCTCCATGAGCTGTCAGTGGTAATCCACTATCTCCGCGTCGAACGCATCGCCGCCCTTCCACTGGAAGCAAAGTCGCCACTGCTTGTTGATTCGGATGCTGTATTGTCCTTCACGATCGCCCTTGAGGGACTCGAGGTGATTCGCCGGTGGAATCGCGAGATCGCGCAGCTCCGTCGCGCTATCCAGGTATTTCAGCTTCTCGCGAGCCCGTTGCTGAATCTGACCGTCGAGACCCTTCACGAACTGCCCGGCAAAGATCGTCTCGGTATCCTTGTTCTTGAACGAGCGGATCACGCCCGCATAATAACTCTAGGCGTTATTAACGTCAACCGTTAAGATATCCGTAATGGACGATTCGCAGCTCGGTGACGGCGCATCCTGATCGCCGTGTGTCCGCTTCGGAGGATTTTGTGATCCCCCGTGACTGTCGGCAGTTGGCCGCCTCCCGCCGGCTGGGGGGGCATTCGGCTCGCGAGGCTCAGCGTATTGCCGTGAGCGCGATGCCGCAACGACTCACCAAGGCATTTCGCGCCCGCTATCGTCGTAGAACCGGCCGCCCTTATTTGGGCTCAATGTTTCGATGTAAGTTGCGAGAGCGCGCGCGCTGTCAGCGGCAGTGCGGACTGGCCCTGACAGAGGAGTACCGGCCGCGGCCGCGGCGGCCAGATATGCGCTCTGCATATCGGTGTCAACTCGTCCCGGTGACACGATCCCGACGATCACACCGCGCGCGCGCACGTCGTTCTGCAGAAGGCGCATTGCCATGTTGAGCGCGCTCTTGCTCATCGAGTAGTAGTAAGCCCGGTGAAGGCCCTCTGCGCTCGTAAGAGACCCGGCACCGCTCGAAATTGCCACGATCTTCCTTCTTCTGCCGGCTCGCCGCCACGCTGCCGAGGAACGCCTGCGCAATCCGGAGCGGTGCGTAAGCATTGACTTTCATGACTTGCTCGAACCCCTCAACCTCAATCGTCCCGAGGTGCTGGCGCGTGAGATCGCCCGTGATCCCGGCGTTGTTAACCAGGACGTCGATCGGCTGATCGCGGTACTTCCTGGCAAGGCCGTCGATTGCGGCATCATCTGAGACATCGAGTCGCTCGAGCGTGACGCCCGAATGTGCCGCGGCAAACGCCTGTAACGCACGGGCGCGCGCGGGATGACGACACGTCGCCACCACCCGCCAACCCCGCCGTACGAGCTCCTCGGTGAGCGCCAAGCCGATGCCGCGGTCGGAGCCAGTGACGAGCGCCACGGGTTGCGGTTGTGCGCCTTCGCCCGGAGAAGGGCCTGCGGCGAGCGCCACCGTTGCCAATGTCGACCATAGCGCGAAGATCGCAAGCCGCAATCTCATGGCGGAGGCTTCCCGGGGTAATGGGAAATGGTGGCGTCCCAACTCAATTAACACTCGTTAGAGTCGTATACGGAGTCTCTCCGAGCCTCAGTGTACCAGCCCTCCTGCTGGACAATCCGCGGGTCCCGACCGCCGAGCTCGAAGAGTGGTCCCAGCGAACGTCCGCAAACGGGACAACCGGAAGGGAGCCGCGAATGTCGCGTCATGGCCGACAGCGGCGGTACGGGTCGGGCGAGAACTTCGGACTTTCGGGCTCCCGAGCTCTCAGTGCCTCTCTGTGATCTCCTTCAATGCTTCTTGCAGAACTTTCTCCGCAACACCGCGACGCTTCAGCGCTTCGGCGAGCCGGCGCGCCGTGTTTTGGTCGAACTGCGCCTCGTCGCGGCGCAGCCCATCGCTGATGTAACTCTTCAGTAGCGTTTGATAAGCCGTAAAACCCCGCATCGGGGCAACGGCCTTCAGCGATTCGACGACATCGGTCGGGATCCGCATCGTAATCGTTGAGCTTGGTCGATCCTTTTTCAGGCGCTTCTTTAGTCGTTCATTGATCATATAGAGCCTCTTCTGCCGGCGAAGCGCGCCAGGCTGAAACAATCCGAATGAATTCTCCGTCGCACTCGATATGCACAACCGTCAGCAGTCGACCCGCGGAGCTGAAGCCAATCGCGGCATCTCTTTGCTCCTCGTTCCGACTCGCATCTTGTAGGACAAAAAAAGGGGATCATCCAAGACGGTTACGGCCTTCTCGAAGGAGATGCCATGCTTGCGCTCGTTCTCCGCCGCCTTCAATTCGTCCCGGAAAAACGTGGTGCCTGCATGTTCGAAGGTGCGGTCCATTCCGGGAAACTCTACCATCATGTATTGACATTGTAAATACGGCGCAGATCGACACCTTGCGATCGAACGGCAACCGCCGAGGTAGCGCAGCTTGAGCCAGTGTCGTGTCAGCGAGTGGCGGCTTTGGAGCACCCGGGGTCGGACCGCGAATGTCTCCAGTTGGCCGAAAGCGTTTGATCTCCCGGGCTGGTTCGGCCTGCTACGAGAGCACCGAGGGAACGCCGGACGATGCGCCTAGCAGATCACGCGAAGCGACCTCACACGCGAGAAGTCTCGATCGTGGGTGACGAGCGCCGCAGCGTTGATGGCCAGAGCGCTCGCGGCCTGGACAGCATCTGGAAGCTTGAGGCGGAGCGACGCTCGAAGCCGTGCCGCACTCTCGGCGATGCCTACATCCAACTCGACACACTGCCAAGACTCGAGAACGGCACGGTAGCGTCGCGCGAGCGCTTCGTCGCCGGCTTGTAGTGGGCCCGTGAGGACCTCGGCCACCGTGATCGTCGTAACGGCGAAGTGCAAGCCTCCGGCAGCGTGCCGGTCGAAAAGCGGCTTGAAGCGCGGAGCGAACTGCGGGTGTGCTTCCAGGAAGTAAATAATTGGCGCTGTATCGAGGAGCAGGAGCGCGTGCTCCTGAAGCTCGCGAAGATCTATCGGTTCCATTCGTCGCGAAGATCGCGGAGTGTCCGAGCGCTATCTTCGCCCCATAGTCCTCGACCGGAGCCCTGCAGCGGGACAAGTGGCTGTTGACCGCCGGTAGCGTCGTATTGCTTCAAAGGAACCAGCGCCGCAACCGGTCTACCGTGCTTGGTGATGATGGTGGAACGACCTTTTTCCGCCGCTTCGAGCAGGTCAGGAAGCTGATTACGGGCCTCTTCGGCTCCTCTGCGGGTGGGCTTGGCCATGGCTCGACTGTACGGTACCGTACAGTCCAAGTCAAGAGCCGCAGATCCGGTGGACCGCTGCACGACATTGGCGGCACGTGGTGCAGCGACCGCTTTGGAGCAAATCAGGCCTCAACAGAGATCGGCGGCTTTTGGCCGAACCGATCCCGTTCGGGTCGACACTCGCATTCCGCAAGAGCCCTGCCGAGCAAGGCCTCGTCGACGGCACGATGCGGACCCGCTCTTTCGTGCGCACGCCAGTCAGGGGCCGTGCCGGCCTGTCGATTGCGGCGGACCGGCGGCGCGTTTGTCCGCCGCCTGCTTCTCGATTTCGCCATCGATTTCGGCGCCCAGCAGCACGGCCAAACTGCTCACATAGAGCCACATCAGCAGGACCACCACCGCGCCCAGCGAGCCGTAGGTCTTATTGTACGAGCCGAAATGCGCAACGTAGACGGAAAAGAGCGCCGAGCCGCCGAACCACAGCGCAATCGCGAGCGCCGCGCCCCAGGTGATCCAGCGCCATTTCCGCTCCGCGCGCGAGGGCGCGAAGCGGTAGATCGCGGCAAGCGCCGCCACCATCAAGACGATGAGAACCGGCCAGCGGATCGCCGCTGCGGCGGCCTTGCCATAGGAACCGAGCGGCAGAACGGCGATGAGGGGCGGCAGAACCGCGACGAGCGCGAGCAAGACGATGGCAAAGACCGTAATCGCCAGGATGAGCAGCAGCGCTTCGAGCTCGAAGCGGATGAGACTGCGCTTCTCCTCATCCTCATATGCCATGTCGAGCGCTGACATCAGGGAAGCGGTGCCCGAGCGCGCGCTCCACAGCGCGACGGCGAGGCTCGCGGCGAAGGCAATGCCGAGGCGCGAAGGCGCGGTCGTCGCAATGCTCTTGAGTTGGCTGACGATGAGCGTGGCAGCTTCCCGCGGCATAATGCCCGCGAGCGCCGCGACCTGCTGCGGAACCCGCGAAG
>JBOHZR010000152.1:0-20456 GCA_050738595.1 Steroidobacteraceae bacterium
GGCGGGCCGCGCCCGAGCGCGGGCCGGCCGGCGCGTTTCGGTCTCCGCCGCAGCGGGCTGCCCCTCGCGGCGCTCGAGACTCTTGCGCAGCGCCGACATCAAATCGATGACCTGCGCCGAGCGCGGCCCCTCCTCGCCCTCTTCGGCCGCGAGCGCGTGCGTCTCGCCCTTCTTCACCTTCTCCTCGATCCGCCGGAGCAAATCTGCGCGATACGTGTCGCGATAGCGCTCGGGCTCGAACGCCGCGCTCATTCCCTCGATGAGCTTCTGCGCCATCCCGAGCTCCTTCGCCGTGAGTCTCGCGGCGCGCGTACCCTTCGCGGGAACCTCGAGCCCCTCCACGCTTCGCAGTTCCTCCGTGAAGCGCAGCGTGTTGAGCTTCAACGCGCGCTCATCCGCCCCGACAACGGCGAGGTGCTGGCGGCCGTGCATGACGAGCATCGCCACCGCGACGCGCCGCGTGCTGAGCAGCGCCTCGCGCAGCAGCGCGTACACCTTCTCACCGCCCTTCTGCGGCTCGAGGAAATACGGCGTCTCGTAGTACTCGGGCGGGATGTTGGCAAGCTCGGTGAAGCTCGCAATGTCGATCGTGGAGCTCGCCTTCACGTTCGCCGCACGGAAGTCGCCTTCCGAGAGGGCGACGTACTGCCCCTTCCCGTACTCATATCCCTTGACGATGTCCTGCCAGGCGACTTCGGCGCCGGTGCGCTTGTTCGTGCGCTGGTAGCCGACCGGCGCGAAGTCGTGCCGGTCGAGCATGTGCATCTTCAGAGCCGAATCCCGGGAAGCCGACTGCAGCTGCACCGGGATGTAGACGAGCCCAAATGAGATTGCGCCCTTCCACAGTGCCCGCGCCATGACGGCAGCTTCGGTTCCCGGCGGCCGCGCGTCAATACGAGGCGCCGGCTGAGATTCCGCGCGCAACGCGCAGCGAACGCATGAGTTTCAAGCGTGACGTAGGACTATTCCGGCGCGGATATGGGATGCGCTCCGACCGAGCGGCAGCTCGCGCACGCGCACGCCTGCCGCGTCCGCGATCGCGTTGGCGACCGCCGCGGCGGTCGGTCCTTGCGCCGCCTCGCCGAGACCGAGAAACGGCTCTCCCGGACGATCCGCGACGTCGACCTCGATGGAGTCCGGCACGTCCGCGAAGCGCAGGATCGGGTAGGAGGCCCAGTCGCGGCTCGTGATGCGCCTGCGATCGAAGGCGACCGACTCCTTCAAGGTCCAGCTCGCAGCCTGCAGGATGCCGCCCTCGATTTGATTGCGCACGCCGTCGGGATTGACGGCCTCGCCGCAATCGACGGCTGCGACCGCGCGCCGCACGCGGGCGCGCCCATCGCGATCGATCTGCGCCTCGACCGCGATAGCCGCGTACGCCGCGAGGTTCTTGTAGCGCGCGAACGCGAACCCCCGCCCGACACCCGGCCTCCGAGCAGGGTGCGACCAGCCGAAGCGCGCGGCAGCCGTTCGAATGACGTGTACCGCCCGCGGATCCTCGAGATGACGCAGGCGGAACTCGACCGGATCCACTGCGGCCGCGCCAGCGAGCTCGTCCATGAAGCTCTCGATGGCGAACACGTTCAGGTGCGCACCGAGGGAGCGCAGAGCCGACACGCGCAGCGGCATCTGCGCAATGAAGTGATAGCGCGCGGTGAGCCTCGGTATCCGATAGAGCGGGAGCGCATTGCGATCGCCTCCGCCCTCCGGCAGGGGTATCGGACGCGGAGGCGGCAGCATCCGGGGCTGCGCGAGGAACCATGCGGGCATGAGATGGCCGGCACCGCCGGGGCGAGTTGAGTGAGTAGTGCTCCACAGCTCGTACTCCCAGGAGGCGATGCGCCCGTTCGCGTCGAGCGCTCCGCGGACGCGAGCGAGCATCGCCGGACCGTAGGGCTCCCAGAGATTCTCGTCGGCGCGCATCCACTGCACGCGCACGGGGCGTCCGGGCACGGCGCGCGCGATGAGCGCCGCATCGGCCGCCGCATCATCGGCGCCGTTGTGGCCGTAGCACCCGGAGCCCTGCGTCTGGATGCAGTGCACGCGATCCGGCGGCAAATGGAGCAGTTCCGCGAGTGCACGCTGCAATGGATAGACGCCCTGACTGTGCGTCCACACCGTGATCCGGTCCGCCTCGAAGCGCGCGACCGCGCACGACGGACCGATCGAGGCATGCATCAGATAAGGCCGGCGGTATTCCGCCGACAGTACCTGGGCGGCGGGGGCGGACGCGGTCCGGTCTGCTGCGCTCTGATCGCCTGCGATCTGGATCGTGCGCGACGGCCAGCTCGCGAGCGCCTCGAAGAGATTCGCCCGATCGGGGAGCTCGGCCCGCTCGCGCCAGCGAGCCGAGCGCGCGAGCGCCTCCATCGCAACGATCGCCTGGTGCTCGCGCGCAGCAACCACGGCGAGATAGCTCCCGTCGCGCAGCACTTCAATCACCCCCGCAAGCCGTCGCGCCGCTCGCAGGTCCACCGCAACGAGCTGCGCCCCATAGCTCGGGGGCCGCACGACGCGCGCGTGGACCATGCCCGGAAGCTTGAGGTCCTGCACGTAGATCGGCTCACCTGTCAGCTTCAACGGAATGTCGAGGCGCGGCATCGAGGTCCCGATCAGCCGCTGCCGGCCCGGCTTCGCAAGCTGCGAATGCGGCTGCGCCGGCACGTGCAGTGTCTGCGCAGAGACGAGTGCGCCATAGGCAATCCGGCGGCCGTCAGGCGCCGCCACGACCCCACCGCCGGCGCGCAGCTTCTCGGGCGGGAGTCCCAAGGCTCGAGACGCGAGGCGCACGAGGATTGCGCGTGCCTGCGCCGCTGCATTCAGAATCGCCGTTCCGCTGTCCTGCATCGAGTGGCTGCCCGCGGTATAGCCTTCGTTGGGCGTGCGGCTCGTATCCGCGGTCACGATCGTGACGCTCGCGGGCGCTACGGCGAGCTCCTCGGCCGCGATCTGGACGAGCGCTGTCTCGATCCCCTGTCCGAGCTCCGCCTTGCCCGTGAACAGCGTGATCGCCCCGCTCGGATCGATCCGCAGCCAGGAATCGAGCATCGGTGAGCGTCTGAGGCTGCCCGGCAGATCGAAGCCGCCGCGCCGAACGCGCACGGGACCTCCCCAGCCGGCCGGGTGCGCGGGCGGGGAGCCGAAAGCGAAATGAACGACGAGCGCCCCGCCACCCGCGAGCGCGGCGCGACGCGAGATCGCGGCACCCTTGCGCCTGCTCATCGCTCAACCGGACGGTGGGCGCGGCTCGCGCGGGTGGCCCGCAAGGCGCGGCTCGCGCGCCTGATCGCCCGCAGCACACGCATCTGGGAGCCGCAGCGGCACAAGTGCGGCGCAAGCGCCGCACGGACTTCGGCCTCCGAGGGCGCCGGGTTGCGTTCGAGCAGTGCCTGTGCCCGCATCATCATGCCGGGAATGCAGTAGCCGCACTGAGCCGCCTGCTCCTCGATGAAGGCGCGCTGCACGATACCGGGCTGCTCGCGCGTGCCGAGCCCCTCGAGCGTTCTGATGCGCTGCCCGGCGAGCGCCGAGATCGGGGTGATGCACGAGAAAATAGCTTCCGAACCCGCGATCACGGTGCACGCGCCGCACTGGCCGAGGCCACAGCCGTACTTTGCGCCGTTGAGCGCGAGCGTGCCGCGAAGAACGTACAGGAGCGGCGTTGCGGGGTCGTCGTCGACCTCGACCGACCGGCCATTCACGATGAGCTCGATCATCGAATCTCCGCTTCTACTTCTCCGATCGTCCGGCGCCGCATAAGATAGGGCACAGGAGGAACCCCAATGAAGGCATCCGCATCTGTTTTGTTCCTGGCGGCAGCTCTCGCCGGTAGCGCCGCATACGCAGACTGCACGTATCCACAGGCTCCGAACAAGTTTCCCGACGGCAACACCGCGACGCTTCAAGATATGCTAACCGCCCAGCAGACTGTCAAGCAGTTCGATCACGCCATCAAGGCGTACACGGACTGCCTGAAACTCGAGCACGACACCGCCGTTTCGAAGCTCGATCCCTCGGGCGACAAGAAAAAGGTCAAGGCTCAGAAGAGCGAGCTCGACAACATGTGGGCCAAGAAGAACGATGCGGCGGTCGACCAGGACACCGCCGTCACCAACCGGTTCAATGAACAGGTCCGGATATACAAGGCGAAGGCGGCAAAGGGAAAGAGCTGAGTCCCGCCGTTGCGAGGTTCGCGGCGGTGCCCATCCGCCGCGGCCTCGCCCCGCGCGCCGCCCGAGCGCGGGCGCGCCCGACTTCACTTTCACGGGCCACCCGGACCCGCGGAACATCCCGCCATGCTGACTCCCGCGGATGCTGAAAGGTTGATCGGCGAGCACCTGCCGTGCCAGCCGATCGAGTCGCTCCCTCTCGCGCAAATCGCGGGCGCGGTGCTCCGGGAAAACATCTATGCCGAACGGGACCAGCCCCCGTTCGATCGCGTGATGATGGACGGGATCGCGTTCGCGAGCGGCGCGGCGCGCGACGGTCTCCGGCGTCTGCGGATCGAAGGTGTACAGGCGGCTGGCGATCCGCCGCTCACGCTTTACTCACTGGCCGGCTGCATCGAGGTGATGACCGGAGCGGTGCTGCCGGGCGGGTGCGATGTCGTCGTTCCGCTCGAGCAGATCGAGACCGCAAACGGCATGGCCGAGCTCCATACCGGCGCGCCGGTGCAAACGTGGCAGCACGTTCATCGGCGTGCGAGCGATACGCAACAGGGCTCGCTGCTGCTTGCGGCTGGTACCAGGCTTTGCGCCCCGGAGGTCGCGATCGCGGCATCCGCCGGCATGGCCCGCGTGCGCGTGAGCCATCAGCCCACCGTCGCGGTACTCTCCACCGGCAACGAGCTCGTCGAGCCCGGCGAGGCGGTCCTGGGGCATCAGGTTCGCCGCTCGAACGTCTACGGGGTCCTCGCCGCGCTGCATACCCACGGGTTTCTGCGTACGGGCGATGAGCACCTGATGGACGATGCGGAGGTGCTGCGCACGCGGCTCAAGTTCCACCTCGACACGCACGATGTGCTCATCCTGAGCGGCGGCGTCTCGGCCGGACGCTTCGATTTCGTCCCCACGGCGCTTGCGGCGCTCGGAGCGCGCGAGATCTTCCACCATGTGGCTCAGCGCCCGGGGCGACCGCTCTGGTTCGGCATCGCGCCGAGCGGCGCGGCCGTGTTCGCCCTGCCGGGCAATCCCGTCTCGACCCTGGTCTGTGTCGCCCGCTACGTGATTCCGGCGCTCTATGCGGCAATGGGCCAGACCCTTGCCGCTCCCGAGCGCATCGCCCTCGGGGCGCCGGTTACCGTCTCGGCAAAGCTCACCGCGTTCCTGCCGGTGAAGGTCGAGACCGACGAGTGGGGCCGGGCCTGGGCCGCGCCATGCGCGACGAACACCTCCGGCGACTTCGCGGCTCTCGCGGGCACACACGGATTCGTGGAGCTGCCGCCCGGACCGAACGACTATCCGAAGGGCTTCGTCACGCGCCTGTATCGCTGGTGAGGGCGGAGCGCCCCGCGGCGCTCCGCTGTATCATCGAGTGAATTCCGCGTACCCCTGGTATTTCCATGTCTTCGAACGAGCAGCCTCCACAGGAATCCGTCGTTGCGCTCACCCCGCTGCGCCCGCGCGACACCCTCGGGCGGCCGCTCAGGGACTTGAGAATATCGGTGATGGATCGCTGCAATTTCCGCTGTCCGTACTGCATGCCTCGCGAGCAGTACCACGAGAGCTATCGCTTCCTGAAGACTGCGGAGCGCCTGTCCTTCGAGGAGATCGTGCGGCTCACCCGGCTGTTCGTGCGCCTCGGCGTGCGCAAGCTCAGGCTGACCGGCGGGGAGCCGCTGCTGCGAGCCAATCTCGCGGACCTGATCGGGGACTTGACGAACATCCCCGGTGTCGAGGACGTGGCGCTCACGACCAACGGCGTTCTGCTCGCGCGCCACGCCGCGGAGCTCAAGGCAGCGGGTCTGCACCGGATCACCGTGAGCCTCGACAGCCTCGATCCCCAGGTGTTCGCGCGCATGAGCGGAGGGTTCCGCGGCATCGATGACGTGCTCGATGGGATCGCGCATGCCGCCGATGCCGGGCTCGCGCCGATCAAAGTCAATACGGTCGTTCAGCGCGGCGTGAACGATCACACGGTGCTCGATCTCGTCGAGCGATTCCGCGGCACCGGCATCATCGTGCGGTTCATCGAATACATGGACGTAGGCAACCGCAATCACTGGCAGCAGGAGCTCGTCGTGCCCTCGCGCGAGCTGGTCGCGCGCATCGCGGAGCGCTGGCCGCTCGAGCCCCTCGAGCGCAACTATCGGGGCGAGGTCGCCGAGCGCTACGGCTTCACCGACGGGGCGGGTGAGATCGGCTTCATTTCCTCCGTCACCCAGCCTTTCTGCGGCGACTGCTCGCGCGCGCGCCTGTCGTCCGATGGCGTGCTGTATACCTGCCTGTTCGCGACCCTGGGGACCAGCCTGCGCGACGTGCTGCGCGCGGGCGCGAGCGACGAGGAGATGATGGAGCTCGTCCGCCGGCTGTGGACCGGGCGCGCCGACCGCTACAGCGAGCTGCGCGCGACGCTGCGGCGGGCATCCGCTGAGCAGCGCAAGATCGAGATGTACTACATCGGTGGGTGAGCTGAAGACAGCCAAACTGAGCCACCTCGATGCGCGCAATCGACCGACGATGGTCGATGTGGGTGCGAAGGAGGTGACGCATCGGGTCGCCTCGGCCGAGGCGCGCGTTCGCCTGCCCCGCAACGTCGCCGTCGCGCTGCGCCGCGCCGGCCATCGGACCAAGAAGGGGCCGGTCTTCGATACCGCGATCGTGGCCGGCGTAATGGCCGCGAAGCGCACGTCCGAGCTCATACCGTTCTGCCACCCGCTCTCCCTCGACCGCTGTACAGTCGAGATCGAGCCCGCCCCCGGCGGGCTGCGCATCGTGTGCACGGTTGCGGTGCATCATCGGACCGGCGTCGAGATGGAGGCGCTGACCGGCGCAACCGCCGCCGCACTGACGGTTTATGACATGTGCAAGGCGCTTTCCCACGACATCGAGATCGCGAGCGTCCGTCTGCTCGCGAAGTCCGGGGGCCGTCGCGAATTCCGGCGTTGATCGACGCTGCCGCGCCGGCAGCCGTACAATCGGGGGCATGACCCCGAGAGCCGCGTGACCCCGAGACCCTCCGCGAGCGCCCCGCCGCTCTATGCGCTCGTCCTCGCCGGCGGTCGCAGCCAACGCATGCAGCGCGACAAGGCCGCCCTGGCCTACGCCGGAAGGACGCAGCTCGAGCGGGCCGTGGAGCTGATCGAGCCGTTCGTCGAGCGGGTCTACGTGTCCGTTCGGCCGGACCAGACCGACGACCCGCTCCGGGCGCGGTTCGCGCAGATCGTCGACGCGGTCGATGCGACAGGCCCGATCGCGGGAATCCTTGCCGCGCAGGATCACCATCCCGGCGCGGCCTGGCTCGTGCTGGCCTGCGATCTGCCGCTGCTCGACGGTCAGACGCTCGAGCACCTGCTGCGCTCGCGCCGGCCCGAGCGGCAGGCGACCGCCTACCGCTCGAGCCATGATGGCCTCCCCGAGCCGCTGTGCGCGATCTACGAGCCCACGAGCCGCGCGGCGCTGCGGGAGTACGTCGCGACGGGACGCGACTGCCCGCGCAAGTTCCTCATCCGCGCGGAAACCGCGCTGCTCGATCAGCCCGATCCGGCAGCGCTCGACAACGTGAACACTCCGAAGGAGTACGGCGCTGCGCTCTACCGCGTGCTCCGAGCCGCAGGCGGCAACGCAGCAGCGGGAGGCCTCGACCACGACCACGGTCCGACGGCGGATGAGCGAGCCGCCGCGCACGCGCCGGAGAAGGATGCCGCGCCCCCGCGCCACATCAAGGTCCAGTATTACGCGCTGCTCCGCGAGCAGGCCGGGCGCAGCACCGAGACGGTCTCGACGGGCGCCCGCACACCGCGTGAGCTCTACGAGGAGCTGCGCGAGCGCCACCCCTTCTCGCTCGCACCGGAGATGCTGCGTGTAGCCGTGAATGCGGAATTCGGCGAATGGTCGCAGCCACTCGATGAAGGCGATGCAGTCGTGTTCATTCCACCGGTCGCCGGCGGCTGAGCGCACTGCGCCCGCAGCCATGCCCGAGAAGGTTTTTCGCCTGAGTGCCGAGCCGGTCGATCCGGCCGAGCTGCGCGCTTCGCTCGCCGACCGCTCCTGCGGCGGATACGCGAGCTTCGAGGGCTGGGTGCGCGATCACAACGAGGGCCGGCGCGTCACGCACCTGGAGTACGAAGCGTTCGAGCCCCTCGCAGTGAAGGAAGGCGAGCGCGTGCTCGCGGAGGCGGTTGCGCGCTTCGGAGTCGAGCGGGTCTCATGCGTGCACCGGGTCGGCGATCTCGCACTCGGCGACATGGCCGTCTGGGTGGGCGTGAGCGCCCGCCATCGCCACGAGGCGTTCCTCGCCTGCCGCTACATCATCGACGAGGTGAAGCACCGGCTGCCGATCTGGAAGAAGGAGCACTACGAGGACGGCGATTCGGGCTGGGTGAATTGCGAGCGCTGCGCGGCCGCGGGCGCGGAGCACGGGCACGACCTCGGGCCCGGGCCCGGGCACGACCACGACCACGACCACCGGCGCGCCGCCGCGCCTGCGCCGAGCCGGGCGTCGGCTCTCGTCCCCGACTACTCGCGCCAGATGGCGCTCGAGGAGGTCGGCCCGCGCGGACAGGCACGTTTGAAGAGCAGCCGCGTGCTGGTGATCGGTGCGGGTGGCCTCGGCGTTCCCGTTCTGCTGTACCTCGCGGGCGCGGGCGTCGGACAGATCAGTATCGTAGACGGCGACCGGCTCGAGCCCTCGAACCTGCACCGCCAGACGCTCTACGCGCTGGCGGACTGCGGCCGTCTGAAAGCCGAGCTCGCCGCGGAGCGTCTGCGCGCGCTGAATCCAGAAGTCGATGTCCGCGTGCATGCGGTGCGCTTCGACGCAGCGACCGGCCCGGCGCTCGTCGAGTCGTGCGACCTCGCGATCGATTGCACGGACAATTTCGCGGCCAAGTTCCTGCTCAACGATCTGGCCCTGCGCCTCGGCAAGCCTGCCATCCTCTCGAGCGTCTATCAGTTCGAGGGACAGCTGCAGGTCGTGCGGCCCGACCGCGGCGGCGCCTGTCTGCGGTGCATCTGGCCCGAGGCGACGCGCGACGGTCTCGTCGGCAATTGTGCGGAGGCCGGAGTGCTCGGCCCGGTGCCGGGAGTCTTCGGCACTCTGCAGGCGCTCGAAGCCCTGAAGGTGCTGCTCGATCTGCCGGGCCAGCTCGGCGATGAGCTGCTCGTGGCCGATCTGCTCACCCATTCGGTGACCCGTTTGCGCGCCCGGCGCGCCGCGGCCTGCCGCGAGGGCGCGTGTGTCAGGCTCGCACCGGTTGAAGCCGAGGGCGATCGCCGCGCCATTGAGCTCGAGTTCGACGATCTCGCCGCCGCGCTAGAGCAGGGTTTCACGCTCATCGACGTGCGCGAGCCGCATGAGGTCCGCGAAGCGCCTGTACCGGGGAGCCCGGTCCGCGCGATCCCGCTGCACACGCTCCTCGAGCTGATCCTGCGCGAGCCGGACTCACGCGCGCGAGGGCTCGATGCGCACGGGAAATACCTGCTCGTCTGCGCGAGCGGCAAGCGCAGTCTCGCCGGCGCACAGGAGCTGCGCGCGCGGGGATTCGCGTCCGCGTACTCGCTGCCCGGCGGTCTCGCGCGTCTCAAACATCACCAGTCCGCCTGACGGGCTATCCGGGTCGCGGTCGACGCTTCGACGCGACGGGCAGTGCCCCTCAGGGCCGCACCTGGCCCGTGCCGCGCACCACGTACTTGTAGCTCGTGAGCTCAGCGACGCCGACCGGACCCCGTGCGTGGAAGCGGTCCGTCGAGATGCCGATCTCCGCGCCCATGCCGAACTCCCCGCCGTCGGCAAACTGTGTGGACGCGTTGTGCAGCACGATCGCGCTGTCCACACGCTCGAGAAAGCGCTCCGCCGCGGCCGGATTCCCCGTGATAATCGATTCGGTATGCGCTGAGCCGTAGCGGGCGATGTGATCGATCGCCGCATCGACTCCGTCGACCACATGCGCCGCGATGATCGAGTCGAGGTACTCGGTATACCAGTCCTCCTCCGTGGCGGTGCGCACGCGGGGGTCCACCCGCTGCACCGTCGGATCGCCGCGCACCTCGCAGCCCGCATCGAGCAGGTCGCGTACGATCGGCGCGAGATGCGTCTCGACGCAGCGGCGGTCGATCAGCAGCGTCTCGGCGGCGCCGCAGATTCCGGTGCGGCGCATCTTCGCATTGAGGACGATGGCGCGGGCCATCGCGAGATCGGCATCGCCGTCCACGTACACGTGACAGTTGCCTTCGAGATGCCCGATCACCGGCACACGGGCCTCGCGCTGCACGCGCGCGATGAGCTCCTTGCCTCCGCGCGGCACCAGCACATCGAGATATTCACTCATGCCGCCGAGCAGATACCCGACCGCGGCGCGATCGGTCGTCGGCACGAGCTGGATCGAGCTCTCGGGCAGCTCCGCGGCGCGCAGTCCCTCGACGAGCGCACGGTGAATCAGCGCACTCGAGCGCACGCTCTCGGAGCCTGCGCGCAGGATGGCCGCATTGCCCGATTTCAAACAGAGCGAGCCCGCATCGGCGGTCACGTTCGGACGGCTCTCATAGATGATGCCGATCACGCCGAGCGGCACGCGGACCCGCTGGATGCTGAGGCCATTCGGCCGATCCCACTGCGCGGCGATCGTGCCGATCGGATCGGGCAGCGCGATCACCTCCTCGATGCTGCGGGCCATGGATTCGATGCGCTTCTCATCGAGCTGCAGGCGATCGAGAAGTGCGCTGCCGAGACGCTTCGCGCGGGCCGACTGAAGGTCCGCCGCATTCGCGGCGAGCAGTTCGGCGCGGCGCTCGCGCAATGCCGCAGCGGCGGCAACGAGCGCGCGGTTCTTCTGCGCACTCGGCGCGAGCGCGAGCACGTCGGCGGCGGCGCGGGCCGCCTCCCCCATGCGCCGCATGAGCACGGCGAGGTCGGATGGCACGCCGAGGCCGGACGCTTCCGCGGCCGCCCCGCTCTGCTCGCTCGGGGCCGTCATCTCGCCGCCTCGGCAGCGCCGGCCGCCTTGCCCGCGGGCTCGAGGAGAACGAGGTCGTCGCGATGGATCATCTCATCGCGTCCCCGGAATCCGAGCAGGCGCTCGATGTCCGAGGACTTCCGGCCCATGATCCGCGCCACATCCGTATCCGAATACGCAATGATGCCGCGGGCGATCTCGGCGCCGTCCGGACCGAGAACGCTCACCGTCTCGCCGCGGTCGAAACGGCCGAGCGCGCGGACCACGCCGGCGGGCAGGAGGCTCTTGCCCTCGCCGAGCGCGCGCAGCGCGCCGGCATCGATCGCGATCGCGCCGGCCGGGCGCAGGGTGCCCGCGATCCACGCCTTTCTGGCCGCGATCGGGCTCGAGGCCGCCACGAACCAGGTGCAGCGCACGCCCTCCTCGATCCGTCGTACGGGATGGCGATGATGTCCATCGGCAATGCACATGTGGCAGCCGGCCGAGACGGCGATTCGCGCAGCGAGAATCTTGGTCGTCATGCCTCCCGAGCCGACCTCCGAGGCGGAGCGGCCCGCCATCGCCTCGATCTCGGGCGTGACGCGCAGCACCCGATCGATGAGCTCAGCGCCCGGGTCGTGGTGCGGGTCGGCCGTGAACAGACCCTCCACATCGGAGAGCAGCACGAGGCAGTCCGCCCCCGTCATCTGCGCGACGCGCGCGGCGAGTCTGTCATTGTCGCCGTAGCGGATCTCCGCGGTCGCCACGGTGTCGTTCTCATTGACGACCGGCAGCGCCCCGAGCGCGAGCAACGATTCGAGCGTCGCACGGGCATTGAGAAAGCGCCGCCGCCGCTCGCTGTCCTCGAGCGTCAGCAGCACCTGCGCGACCGTCATGTCCTTCTCCTCGAGCAGCTCCTTGTAAGCATGCGCGAGCCGGATCTGTCCGACCGCCGCCGCCGCCTGGCTCTCCTCGAGCTTGAGGACGCCGCGCGGAAGACCCAGCTGCCGCCGGCCGAGGGCGATCGCTCCGGAGGAGACGAGAATCAGCTGCTGACCGCGCCGCCGCAGCCGCGCCAGGTCCTCGATCAGACTCTCGAGCCAGCTGCGGTTCAACCGTCCGGTTTCCTGATCGACGAGCAGCGCCGACCCGACCTTCACCACGATGCGGCGCGCGGCGAGCAGGGGGCACTCCGAGCTGGGGCGGCGAGGGGACATGACCAAAAACTATACGGGATAGACTCGGTTTGGGCACGCCCTTAAACTCTAGAGCGACTGAATCCCCCGTCCTCCGAGGAAGCCCCGCGGTGAGCAGAGATTTCGAGCCGGTCCCCGGCCAATGGTACGAGAACATCGAGGAGGAGGAGTCCTTCCGCGTGTTGTCGGTCGATGAGGACTCCGAGCTCGTCGAGATCGAGTACCTCGACGGCGACATCGAGGAGATCGATCTCGAGAGCTGGCACGAGATGGATCTCGAGCGGACGGAGGAGCCCGAGGGCTGGACGGCCTCGGCCGAGGACGAGGAAGAAGAGGAAGAGAAGGAGAAGGACGACGACGAGGACGACGAGGACGACGACGACGACGAGGATGATGACTGGGACGAGGACGAAGAAGCGGGCGAGGGCCGGGACGAGTATTGAGAGCCCCGACTGAAGACCCACCCAGACAGCTGGTATCACGAGAAGGAATCGGCGTGGCTGTACCGCGAGGTCGCTGACGCCGAGCCCGATCCTCGCAAGCGGAATCTGTTCCTGAAGCTCGCCGCGGCGGCCGAAGATCAGGCCGTGCACTGGCAGGCGAACGCGCGCCGGCCCGACCCTGCCGGGACGCCCCGCGTCTTCAATCCCTCTCTGCGCGCACGCATCGTGGCGCGCCTCGTCAGGCGCTTCGGGCCGCGCTCCCTGCGCGGCGTGCTCGCCGCGATGAAGCTGCGGGGCCTATCGATCTACAGCACCTCCCTCGGGGCCGTGGGCCACCTCATGCCGACCTCGGCCGCCGAAGTCGGCGCGCGCCACCGCAGCAGCGTCGGCGGCAACCTGCGCGCGGCGGTGTTCGGCGTGAACGATGGGCTGGTCTCGAACGCGAGCCTCGTGGTGGGCATCGCCGCAGCGGGCGTGAGCGGCTCGTACGTGCTCGCGACCGGCATCGCGGGTCTGCTCGCCGGCGCGCTGTCGATGGCCGCGGGCGAGTACATCTCGGTTCGCTCGCAGCGCGACATGTACGAATCCCAGATAGCGCTCGAGCGGGAGGAGGTCGCGGAATACCCCGAGGAGGAAGCCGAGGAGCTCGCGCTCATCTATCAGGCGCGCGGCGTCGAGCTCGAGCAGGCGCGCGAGATGAGCCGGGCGCTGCTCGCGCACCCCGAGCAGGCTCTCGACGTGCTCTCGCGCGAGGAGCTCGGTCTGAACCCCGACGACCTCGGCTCGCCCTGGGGCGCGGCGTTCTTCTCGTTCGCCTCGTTCGCGGCGGGCGCCGCCGTGCCGCTCGCGCCCTTCGCGGCGGGGCTCGAGGGCACCGCCGGCATCGCAGTCGCCGCTGCCTCGGCGCTCGTCGCGCTGGCGCTGGTCGGGATGGTGCTGAGCCTGTTCACGGGACGCGCAGCGTGGAGCGGTGCGCTGCGTATCGTTCTCATCGGGGGAGGCGCCGGAATCGTGAGCTTTCTGGTGGGACATGCGCTGGGCGCGCTGCTGCATTGACATGGCCGATCGACAGAGCCCCCTCGATCTGATTCGGGCGCGCCTCGGCGGTGACGCCGTGCTGACCGCTGCCGCGGACGTCGAGCCCTTTCTCGTCGATCAGCGGGCGCTCTATCACGGGCACGCGTGCGCGGTCGTGGCACCCCGCACGGTCGACGAGGTCACCGCACTCCTCGCCGTCTGCAACGAGCAGCGCATCGGCGTGGTCCCGCAGGGCGGCAACACGAGCTACTGCGGCGGCGCGACGCCCGACGAGTCGGGCCGGCAGATCGTGCTCGCGCTGCACCGGCTCGACCGCATCCGCGAGCTGGATGCGACCGGCTACACGCTGGTCGCCGAGGCGGGCTGCACGCTCGAGGCGGTGCGGCGCGCGGCCGAATCCGCCGACCGTCTGTTCCCCCTTGCGCTCGGCTCGCAGGGCAGCTGCCGGATCGGAGGAAACATCGCGACGAACGCGGGCGGTACACAGGTGCTGCGCTACGGCATGATGCGCGACCTCATCCTGGGTCTCGAAGTGGTTCTCGCCGATGGACGCGTGCTCTCGAGTCTCACGGCCCTGCGCAAGGACAACACCGGATACGATCTGAAGTCGCTGTTCCTCGGCTCCGAGGGCACGCTCGGTGTCATCACCGCCGCCAGCCTGAAGCTCTTTCCATCCGTGCGGGCCGTCGCTGCCGCCTTCATCGCGGTGCCCGATGCGCGCTCGGCGGTCGATCTGCTCGCCGCCCTGCGCGAGGCGAGCGGGGAGCTCGTGAGCTCTTTCGAGCTCATCCCGCGCATCGCGATCGAGCTCGCGACGCGCCACATCCCCGGTGTCGTCGATCCGCTCGCCGGCAAGGCTCATCCGTGGTACGTGCTCTGCGAGATCGGCTCCTCCCGCTCCGGTGAGCCATGCGCCGAGCTCCTCGAGGGGGCGCTCGGCGCCGAGCTCGAGCGCGGGCGGGTACTCGATGCGGCGCTCGCATCAAGCGAGCGCGAGCGCGCCGCGTTCTGGAGATTGCGGGAGAGCATTCCCGAGGCGCAGCGACGCGACGGCGCGAGCCTCAAGCACGACATCTCCGTGCCGATCGCGCGGCTGCCCGAGCTCCTCGAGCGCGGCTCCCGCTGGGTGAGCGAGCATGTGCCGGACGGCCGTCTCGTTGCGTATGGCCATGTCGGCGACGGAAACCTGCACTTCAATCTCAACCAGGCGCCAGGATCGGATGCGGCGGCTTTTCTCGCGCGCGGCCCAGCCGTCATGCGCGCGGTTCACGACCTAGCTGCAAGTCTCGGCGGCAGCTTAAGCGCCGAGCACGGCATCGGCCGCCTCAAGGTCGCCGAGCTGGAGCGCTACGCACAGCCGGTGGAGCTCGAGCTCATGCGCTCCATCAAACACGTTTTCGACCCGAACGGTATTCTCAACCCCGGCAAAGTGCTGCGTGCCGAGCCGCGCGATGAACTGCATCCGCCGTACGAGGCGGCCCGATAGCGGGTTTCTCGGCGAGGCCGCGAGCACCAGGGAGAACGAGCGTGGTGAGACTTCGTACGAGCGCTGCCGCGCTCGCCTGTTTGATTGCGGCAGCCTGTGGACGGGCGCCGTCGCACGCCCCCTCGCACGCCCCCCCGCTCGCGCCCTCGCACGCGCAGGCGGCCGGTGGCGGCGCACCGCTCGTCGCCGACTCCGCCGACGGCGTGCACATCGAGTACCGCGTGTACGGATCCGGGGAGCCCGCGATCATCCTCATCCATGGCTGGGCTTGCAACTCGAGCTACTGGCGTGAGCAGCTCGCCCCTCTCGAGGCGAAATACACCACCGTGACGCTCGATCTCGCAGGCCACGGCGGCTCGGGCCGCAATCGGACCGACTGGTCCATGGCTCGATATGGCGAGGATGTCGCGGCGGTCGTGCGCCGGCTGCCGATTGCCCACGTGATTCTGGTGGGACATTCGATGGGAGGACCCGTTGCGCTCGAAGCCGCACGGCTCCTCGGCACGCGCGTGATCGGCATCATCGGCATCGACACCTTCAAGCGGCTCGGGCTTCCACCGCCGTCGCCCCGCGAGGTGCAGCGCGCCGTCGCCCCCTTCCGTGCGGACTTCATCGGCGCTATGCGCCGCTTCGTGCCGACCCTGTTTCACCCCGGCGCGAATCCCGCCTTCGAGCAGAAGGTCGCGAGCGACATGGCGCGCGCTCCCGCGCCGATCGCGATCGCCTCGCTCGTCAGCCTGAACTCGATGGACTACCAGAAGCTCCTGCCCGCGGTGCACGCGCCGATCGCCGCGATCGATTCGGACCTCGGGCACGCCGCGAGCGAGGCGCGGATTCGCACTCTCGTGCCCTCGTTCAGCGAGATCACATTGAAGGGAGACGGGCACTTTCTCATGCTGCAGGACCCGCAGCGCTTCAATCCGCTCCTTCTCCGACAGATCGAAGCGATGGCGCGGGAGGATCAGCAGGTACGGGCGAGGTAAGTGATGTCTCTTCCGCATCAGCGCTCGACGACCCTCACCAGCCCTTCCTGCGCGGTGCTCGCGACGAGCCGCCCGTCGCGCGCGAACACGCTCGCGCGCGCGAACCCGCGCGCGCCGGAGGCGCTCGGACTCTCGACCGCGTAGAGCAGCCAGTCATCGACGCGCAGCGGGCGGTGGAACCACATCGCGTGATCGATGCTCGCGACGATCGCCTTGCCGGAGAGCGAGGAGATGCCGTGCGGAAGCGTCGCGGTCTCGAGCAGATAGAAGTCCGAGACGTAGGCGAGCAGGCACCGCTGCAGCGTCTCGTCCGCGTCCACCGGGCTCACCGCGCGAAACCAGATCTGCCTCGCGGTCGGTACGCTGCTCGGGCGCGGACGCGCCGCGCTCCGGCTCCCTACCCCGAAAGCCTCCACCGGCTGGACGCTGCGGAACTCGAACGGCCGCGGCGTCTCGAGCAAACGCCGTACACGCTCGGGAAGCTTGGCAAGGAGCTCCGGTGCGACGCGCGAGCTGTCCGCGAGCGACTCGGGCGGCGGCACTGCGGGCATCGGAATCTCGTGCTCGAGACCGGGCTCGATCACCTGAAAGGACGCCGCCATGTTGAAAATCTGCTCGCCGTACTGGATCGCGACGACGCGCCGGTTCGAGAAGCTCGCGCCGTCGCGGCTGCGGTCCACCTCGTACACGATCGGCGCATCGAAGTCGCCTCGGCGCAGGAAATAAGCGTGCAGCGAATGCACGATGCGCCCCTCGACGGTGCGCGAGGCAGCCATGAGCGCCTGGCCGAGCACCTGGCCGCCGAACACCTGCGGGCTGCCGATGTCGCGGCTCTCGCCGCGGAAGAGATTGACCTCGAGCGGCTCTAGATCGAGGAGACGGATCAGATCGGCGATGCGCGGGTCCACGGCGGCTGGATCGTTACGCCGGCGTCTCAGGTATCGGGCACGCCGAGCCGCCTGTGCATGATCGGACTCGTGGTCGTGTACTGCAGGAATTGCTTCTTCTGCGGATAGAGGTGGTGCTGGATCGCGAAAGCGGCGAGCGCAGCTTCGTGAAAGCCGGAGAGAATGAGCTTCTTCTTTCCCGGATACGTGTTGATGTCGCCGATCGCGAAGATGCCCGGAACGCTCGTCTCGAAGCGCTCCGTCTGCACCTTCAACGCCTTGCGCTCGAGCTCGAGCCCCCACTCGGCAATCGGCCCGAGCTTCGGATGCAGTCCGAAGAACGCGAGCAGCTGATCGGCCGCGAGCGCGTGCAGGGCGCCGTCGCTGCCCTTCACGTGCACGCCTGCGAGCCTGCCGCTCTCGAGGATCAGCGAGTGGGCAAGCCCCTCGATGTGGTGCATGTGACCGGCCGCGACGAGCTCGCGCATTTTCGCGACCGAGGCCGGCGCGGCGCGGAAGTCCGAACGCCGATGCACGAGCGTCAGGCTCGCTGCGTGGGGCGCGAGCGCGAGCGTCCAGTCGAGCGCGGAGTCTCCGCCGCCGAAGATCACGAGCCGCTGGCCGTGCAGCGCGCTCGCATCGCGCACGCGGTAGTGGACCGAGCGCCCCTCGAACGCCTCGCAGCCCTCGAGGCCGATGCGTCGCGGCTGGAACGCCCCGACCCCCCCGGCGATCACCACCGCACCCGCGTCGAACGCCGTGCCGGCACTCGTGCGCAGCCGGAAACGCCCCTCTGCCTGCCGCGCAAGCTCCGTAACTTCCTCACCGAGGTGCAGCGGAGCGTTGAAAGGCTTCGCCTGCTGCAGCAGCCGGTCGATCAACTCCTGTCCGCCGCAGACCGGGAGTGCCGGAATGTCGTAGATGGGCTTGTCCGGGTAGAGCTCCGTGCACTGGCCGCCCGGATGGGGCAGCGAATCGATCACGTGACAGCCGATGCCGAGCAGTCCGAGCTCGAACACCTGGAACAGGCCACAGGGACCTGCTCCGATGACGACGACCTCCGTGCAGATCGGCTCGCCTTGGGAAGTCTCGATGCTCAAGCGCGTCCGGCGTTGGCGTCCGTCGGCGTGTGGAAGTACTCGCTCTCCGAGGCGAGCTGCTCGACGAGTCGTTTCAGCTCCGCCATGCGTCCCTCGGCGGTGCTGATCGGCATGCAGTCCTGGCACCGCGGATCGCCGCAAGGCTGGCGCGAATACAGCCAGTATTGCAGTGCACCGGCGAGCAGGCCGTCGGCGATGTCCCACAGATCGGCGTCCTTGTCCTTGTCCGCGAGCCGATTTCCCAGGTCGACGGCGTTGGTGAAGGCCGAGTCGAATGTATCGGCGATCTCGGTCATGGCGAGCTTTCGAATATCCCCGTTATGCTGCCAGTATAAGGCAAAACAGCGATTTGGCCGGGGCTCCGGTCCTATTTCCATGCACTTTATGCGATGCCTGCCACGGAACTACGGGAGCCGTGTGGGCATGCTTCGAAATCGACACTTGAACGGCTGCTTGGCGGCACTGGGTGCGCGACAAGAGCTTTATGTCGTATGCAGGAACCCTTCACTGAATCGGCAAATGCCGCGCTAGCGGCAGCTGCTCAGAAGCCGGCGGGCCGCCCGCCGCGCCGCTTCCGGCTGCGCGTCGGGATCGGCGCCCGTCTGGCATTGGGCCTTGTGGCCATCACCGCGGTCATGCTCAGCGGCCACGTGCTCGTGCAACGGACGACCTTCAATGCCGTGCAGGCCGTCAACAGCATGCAAACGGAGCATGAGCCCCTGGCCCGGAGCGCCAGCGCGGTCGTCGCCAGGCTCGTCGCCTACGATCGTGCGGTAACCGAATACCTGCAGTCGACCCGGGAGCCGGCGGTCGATGCCATTACCGCCGCCGGAAGCGAGCTCGAAGCCGCCGTTGCGGCGTACTTCGGCCACCACTCCTCGTCGGCTGTCGCGGCCCCCGACCTGCAGCTCCGCGCACAGATTTCCCGGCACATCGATCGTGGCCTCGACATCGCCAAAAATGCTTCGCAACGTTCGCAGTGGGTGGAAATCCGCCACGCCGCGCTCGATCGAGTGGAGAAGCGCATTGCCTCCGCCTGCGGGGACGGCCTGGCCATCAACGGCAATCAGGTCATTGCGATGCGCTCGCTGTCGGAGCTGGCGGCGGCCATCAACGAGGTGCGTGGCGATCTGGGAACTCCTGCCACCGTCGTACAGCACGAGCAGGAGTTCGAGTCGGCCCTGAGCGCGCACGCGGCGGAGCTGCAGCGCTCGCCCGGCAAGACCTGGGTCGACCTGCTGCGCCAGGACTTCGATCAGGCCGTGCGCACGCGGCGGCAAATCGAAAGGTTCGACAGGACGACCGGACAGGCGCGGCGGGACTTCCTCGAAGAGAGCGCACCTCTCATCGCCGGAGTGGAGGAGCAATTCCAGGAGCCCGCGCGCCGTTATCTGCTCAGTGCCGCGACTCGTGCGGCTTCCGCTGCGGAGGTGGCGCAGCACACCCTGACGATGACCGGCGTGACGGCCCTCGGCGTCGCCCTGCTGGTGTCGGTGCTGCTGGCGTTGAGCATCAGCCTTCCGGTCCGACGTCTCATTGCTGCGACTCGACAGCTCGCAGCCGGCAACCGCACGGCGCGTGCTCCCGGCGGAGGCGTCGCCGAGCTCGATGCTCTGGCGGAATCATTCAACGCCATGGCTGACCAGATCTCGCGTGCCGAAGGGGCATTGCGTGCCCACCAGGCGGAGCTCGAACGGCACGTCGCCGAACGCACGAGCCAGCTGCACCATCTGGCTCACCACGACCCCCTGACGCAGCTTCCGAACCGCCGGCAGCTCTCGACGCACCTGGGCGATGCCCTGACGCGAGCGTCCGCGAACGGACAGCGAGTCGCGCTGCTGTTCCTGGATGTCGACAACTTCAAGTCGATCAACGACACGCTGGGCCACAGCTTCGGAGATCGCGTGCTGCAGGGAATTGCAGAGCGCCTGCATCAGACGGTCGGCGAGAACGGCATGCTCGCGCGGCTCGGCGGCGATGAGTTCACGATGCTGCTTGAAAACGTGGAGTCGATCGGGGATGTCCAGGCGAAGTCCGCGGAGGTCGTTGCGGCCTTCCAGCAACCGCTGCTCATCGACGGCCGCGTACTCACAACCAGCGCGAGCGTCGGTGCCAGCCTGTTCCCCGATCATGCCGACACGGCGGAGGCGCTGCTGCGGGCGGCGGACGTGGCGCTGTTCAGCGCCAAGGAGCTCGGTCGCAATCGCTTCGCCCTGTACCGGCCCGCCCTCTAC
>JBOHZR010000153.1:0-6992 GCA_050738595.1 Steroidobacteraceae bacterium
GACAACATCGGTGCCGTGCGGCTGCGCGATCTGGCGGCGCTCGTCGAATCCGAAGCGGCGGCCGCTCCTGGGGATCAGCTGGCGGGCTTCGTGGCCTCGATTTCGAGCGGGCTCGCCGAGCTCGACGGATTCTTTTCGACTGCAGCGAAGCGAACAGGTACGTGAACGATCCCGCCGGCCTTCAGTCACCGCGCAAGCGGGACGCCCGGCGGTCTGCGCACGATTCGTCCGGCCGTTAAGGCCGGCGGCAAGATTGCTTGACCCCTCGCATGTGTTGTAGTTATATACAACACTATGATGCCTGCGGCCACGCCCCGGCCGGATACGGGCCTATGAGGACGTCGTGAGCGCTCAACCGGAAGTAAAGCCCGATCCGGCTGAAAACGAGAACGTGAGCTGGATCGGTCGAGATCATGCAGCGAACGTGCAGGAAACAGCTCGCGAGCCGCAGTCGCTCGTGCCCGCGGAGCCCAGGCCCGCGGAGTCCACGCCCGCCGAGCCCTTGCCGCGCCGATCGGAAGCGGCGCCGCCCCGAGGTGCGACTCGCGAGCTCGGGCTCAATCGCTGGGTGGCGATCGGGGTCGGCCTCGCGATCGCGCTGCTCGCGATCCTGTTCGCGATCCGCTATACGAGTCAGAGCAGCGCCCCCTCGCAAGGCGCCGCCGGTGCCGTGCCGCTCGTCAGCGCCCGCGCACCGGGCCTCAATTCCGTGACGGCGACGGTGAGCTTCACGGGCGCGATCGACGCGCGCTACGACCTTCCGATCGGCACCGAGGGGGAGACAGGCCGCATCACCGCGGTATACGTCGATGCGGGCGAGCGCGTGCGCAAGGGCCAAGTGCTCGCCCGTCTCGATGATTCCATTCTGAAACCGCAGGTCGTCCGCCTCGCCGCCTCGCTCGATGAGGCGCGCGCGAACTCAGAGCTCGCTCAGGCCGAGTACGCCCGCGCGGAGGCGGTCAAGTCGGCCGGGGCGCTTTCCGCCGAGGACATCGAGAAGCGCCGCGCGGCTGCCGTGACCGCGGCTGCCGAGGTGACAGTGGCCGCCGCGCAGCTCGCCGAGTACCAGGCGCGCCTCTCGCATACCGAGGTGCGCGCGCCGGCCGATGGCATCGTGCTCACGCGCTCTGCGGAAGTCGGCCAGATCGCAACTCCCGGCGGCACGGCGCTCTTCCGGCTCGCAAAGAGCGGGGAGATGGAAATGCGCGGCCAGGTCGCCGAGCAGGACATGCCATCGCTGCGCGTCGGCCAGCCGGCCGTCATTCATTTGACCGGAATCGACAAGCCTTACCACGGCCGGGTGCGACTTCTCGGGGCAATCATCGATCCGCAGACGCGGCTCGGCGAGATCCGCTTGGCGCTCGACTCGGACCCGGATCTGAGGCCGGGCGCCTTCGCTCGGGGAGACGTGGTCGTCGGCCGCGGCCAGCGGCCGGTTCTGCCGCAGACCGCGGTCCTGTCGGACGAGGCGGGCGCTTTCGTCTACATCGTTGACGCGAACCACGAGATCGAGCGCCGCGCGGTTCATGTGACCGACACGACACCCGCAGGGGTCGTCATCGGCTCCGGACTCACGGGTCGCGAGCAGGTGGTCACGATCGCCGCGGCGTTCTTGAGGCCGGGCGAGCGCGTCGCGGTCGCGCCGGCCGCAACCGGTCCGTCCGCAACGACGGGCGCTCCCGATGCGCCCGAGGCAGGCTCCGCGAGATCGCGAGCGAGCACGCCGTGAGAAACATCTCGGCGTGGGCGATCCGGCACCCCGTGCCGCCGATCGTCCTGTTCGCGGTGCTCTTCATCGTGGGCATCGTCGCGTTCGTCGAGCTCCCCATCAATCAGAACCCGGATATCGACTATCCGCTCGTCGAAGTGACGGTTACGCAGCCCGGAGCGGCACCGACCGAAATCGAGACGCAGATCATTCGCAGGGTCGAGGGAGCCGTCGCGAGCATCGGCAACGTCCACACGCTCACTTCGATTGCGGACGAGGGGCAGGCGACGACCGACATCGAGTTCCAGATCGGCACGCCGATCGACCGCGCCGTGACGGATGTGCGCGATGCGGTCGCGAAGATCCGCAGCTACTTGCCCGAGGGAATCGATGAGCCGATCGTCCGGCGCGTCGACGTGGTGGGCGGCCCGATCGCGTATTTCGCGGTGAGCACCACGCAGATGAGCGAGGCGCAGCTCTCCTGGTTCATCGACGATACGGTCACGAAGCGCCTGCTGTCGGTGCCCGGCGTCGCGCAGGTCGCGCGCGGCGGCGGCGTCGATCGCGAGATCCGCGTGGACCTCGACCCGGCGCGCATGCAGGCGCTCGGCCTGACCGCCGTGGAGGTCAACAGTCAGCTGCGCGCGCTCAATCTTGATGCGCCCGGCGGGCGCGTGGACCTCGCAGGCGGCGAGCAGTCGATCCGGGTGCTCGGCGGGGCGCGCAGCGCGATCGATCTCGGTGACACCGAGATCGCGCTGCCGAACGGCGGCACGGCGCGCTTGCGGGACATCGCCGACGTGCACGACGGCTACGCGGAAGTGCGCAGCGTCGACCGCTTGAATGGCCGGCCCGCGACGATGTTCTCCGTACTGAAGAGCAAGGGCGCCTCCGACGTGACGGTGCTCAAGCTGGTCGAGGAGGAGATCGCGAAGATCGGCCACGATTATCCCGAGGCGAAGATCAAGCGGGTGTTCACCTCGGTCGAGCTCACCAAACGCATGTACCGCTCGGCGATCGAGGCGCTGATCGAGGGGGCACTGCTTGCGGTCGCCGTCGTGTGGCTGTTCCTGCGCGACACCCGGGCCACGGTCATCTCGGCGCTCGCCATCCCGCTCGCCGCCATCCCGACATTCGCTTTCATGCAGTGGATGGGCTTTACGCTCAATCAGATCAGCATGCTCGCGCTGTCGCTCGTCGCGGGAGTGCTGGTGGACGATGCGATCGTCGAGATCGAGAACATCGTGCGCCACATGCGCATGGGCAAGAGCGGTTTCCATGCCGCCCTCGATGCGGCCGATCAGATCGGGCTTGCGGTGGTCGCCACCTCGGCGGCCATCATCGCGGTGTTCCTGCCGGTGAGCTTCATGAGCGGCATCATCGGGCAGTTCTTCAAGCAGTTCGGTCTCACGGTGGCCGCCGCGGTGTTCTTCTCGCTGCTCGTCGCGCGGCTCGTGACCCCAGTCATCGCTGCGTACACCCTGAAGGGCGAGCGGGTCGCCGTGCACGAGGACGGACCCGTGATGGTCTGGTATCTGCGCGTGCTCGGTTGGTGCATCGAGCACCGCTGGAAGACGCTCGCGGCCGGCACCGTCTTTTTCGCGCTCTCGCTGGGCGCCCTCTCGATCGTCCCACGCGCGTTCTCGACGCAGGACGACTACGGCAGCTCCCAGCTCAATATCGAGCTGCCGCCGGGTGTGCAGCTTCAGCAAACGGCGGCCGTCTCCGCTGCCGCGTACCGGGTGCTCAGCAAGCGTCCGGAGGTCGAAAGCGTCGTCGAGGACATAGGCTCGAGCGCAGATGTGCGCCTCGCGACGCTCTACGTCGAGCTGAAACCCGTCTCCGAGCGCAAGCTGCTCGCTCCGCAGTTCGAGAAGGACGTGATGCAGCAGCTGCGCAGGATTCCCGATGCGCAGATGTCCTTCGAGAACCAGTCGGGCGGGGGCGGCTCGCGCGATCTCACGCTGTACCTCACGGGCGACGATTCCGAGGCGGTCGAGCGCAGCGCGCAGCGGGTGATCACCGCGATGCGGCGGATGCCGGAGCTGCGCGACCCGCGAGTCAACGGTGATCTGCAGCGTCCGGAGATCGTCATCCGTCCGCGTTTCGATCTCGCTGCCTCGCTCGGCGTGACGGTGCAGAGCATCAGCGAGACGATCCGCATCGCCACCCTCGGCGATCTGCCGCAGAACGGCGCGAAATTCGATCTGCCCGACCGTCAGATTCCGATTCGAGTGAGCCTCACGGAAAACTCGCGGCGCAGCATCGACACGCTCGAGAACCTGCCCGTGCCGGCCGCGGGCGGCCGGGTCGTGCCGCTCAAGTCCGTCGCCGGTGTGACCTTCGGGGAGGGCCCTAACCGCATCCGGCACTACGACCAGAGCCGGCGCATCGCTCTCGAGGCCGATCTCAACGGCGTCGCCCTCGGTACCGCGCTCGCAAAGATCTACGCGTTGCCGGCCGTCAAGAATCTGCCGCCCGGCGTCAAGCTCGTCGAGACGGGCGACGCGGAGCTTATCAACGAGCTGTACGTGAGCTTCGGCATCGCGATGGCGACGGGGATCCTCATGGTCTTCGCGGTTCTGGTGCTGCTCTTTGCACGGGTGTTCCAGCCGCTCACCATCCTCTCGGCGCTGCCGCTCTCGATCGGCGGTGCCGCGGTCGCGCTGCTCGCGTTCAATCTGCCGCTCGCCCTCTCCTCGGTGATCGGCTTTCTGATGCTCATGGGCATCGTGGCGAAGAATTCGATTCTGCTCGTCGACTTCGCGATCGAGGAGATGCGCGCCGGCAAGGATCGCGTGACCGCGCTGATCGAGGCGGGCCACAAGCGAGCGCGCCCCATCGTCATGACGACGGTCGCGATGATCGCCGGCATGACGCCGGTCATCTTGCAGATGTACAGCGGTAACTACTTCCGTGCCTCGATGGCGATCGCGGTCTCGGGAGGGCTGCTCACCTCGACCGCGCTCACGTTGGTGATCGTGCCGGCAGTCTTCACGCTCGTCGACGATCTCGAGCGCTGGCTCGGACCGCGCGTCGCGCAGGCGGTGATGGCCGAGCAGGGCGAGCCGGGTGCGAAGGCGCACCCGGCCGCCTAAGGCTCCAGAATCGTCGACATGGGGGATGCTCAGGCCGGCCGTTCCGCGTGGTGGGTCCGGCTCGCCGCGGCGCTGCCGTGGTGGCTGCTCTACGGACTCGCCGATCTTCTGGCGTGGCTGGCGTGGCGTGTGGCCCCGTATCGCGCGGACGTCGTGCGGGAGAATCTGACGCTTGCCTTTCCCGAGCTCGATGCGCGGGAGCTGCGCGACATCATGCGCCGCTACTATCGCGGCTTCGGCGAAGTGCTCGTGGAGGTCGTGAAGGCGGTGCGCGTGCCCCCCGGGGAGATCCGGCGGCGGGTCGCGCTCGAGGGACTCGCGAGCGCGCGCGAGCGGATCGCGGCGGGCACGCCGGTGCTGCTCGTCGCGGCCCATCAGTGCAACTGGGAATGGATGCTGCTCGCTCTCTCGCTCGAGCTCGGATATCCGCTCGATGCCGCGTACAAACCGCTCGTCGATCCCTGGGCCGAGCGGGAGATGCTCAAGCTCCGCACCCGCTTCGGCAGCAGGCTCATCCCCGCGCAGCAGCTGCTCGGTGACATCTTGAGCCGGGGCCGCGCGCCGCGCGCGATCGCGATGGTTGCCGACCAGGAGCCGCGCACGAGCGAGCACAAGCATTGGACGGGCTTTCTCAACCGCGACACGGCGTTCTACGTCGGTGCCGAGGAGATCGGGCGCGTCACGAAGTTTCCGGTGTTCTTCGTCGCGATGCGCCGCCTGCGGCGAGGTTACTACGAGGTGTCCGTCGAGCCGCTCGCGCAGGGCGGGGAGGCGCTCGCACCGGGGGAGCTCACCGAGCGCTATGTGCGGCGGGTGGAAGCGCAGATCCGCGCGGCCCCAGCGGATTGGCCCTGGTCGCACAAGCGCTGGAAGCTCAAGCGCTCACTGTATCAGCGAGGTTGATGCGAGAACCGCACGTGACCGAGGCGAGACGCGCGGCGGCTCGCTAAGTTAGGCGGTGCGGCCGGCGAGCTTTTCGATGAGCGCGACCTCGTCGTCCCTCACGGCGAGAAAGTTCGACCCGTGGAAGTTCTCCATGCTGAAGTGATAGTCGAGGAAGGCGACGCTGCGCGGAAAGATCTTGCCGACGAGGAACCCCAGCGCCTGCAGATGCCGGTAGAAGTCGCTGAGCAGGTCGTGCGATGCGATATTGAAGATCCCGTATTCGAACTGGATCGCCCGCACATCCCGGAGCCTCTCCCCGAATCCCCGGATCACCTGCAGGTCCATGCCCTCGACATCGATCTTCACCAGGTCGACCTGGTCGATCCCGTGCGTGCGCATGTAATCAGCCGCCGTGATCGCCGCGCAGCGAACGCGAGTGCGATAGTATTCCTCGTGGAATCTCATCCCTTCGATCCGGCATGCCGTCGCCGTGTCGGATGTCGGGCCCAGATGAATCTCGATCTGCTCTGCCTGGCTCGATAGGCCGCAGTCGTTGAGATGAACGCTCGCAAGCCGGCCGAGGCGCGCTTCGAGTCGTTTGAACGTCTCGGGCACGATCTCGAACGCATGGATCGTGCAGGCCGGTATGAGGCGCCGAGCGGTGGCCGTCCAGTCGCCCTTGTTCGCGCCGACATCGAACAGGCAACGCGGCTTGCCGCGCGACATGATCTCGAGGACGCGCAGCTCCCCGTTGCGATGCATCTCGAAATCGACGTTGTCGAGCCGCTGGTGAAAGCGGGCGACGACGCGCGCCAGCCCGTCGAGCGGCTGATGTCCCCGGTATCGGCAGCAGAGCATGCCGACGGCGGATGCGGCCTTCGTGAGGAATCTCTCGAGCGGCCGCGGAGCCTCTCGATCTCGGGAATGGAATCCTTGCTCGCTGGCGCTCATCCGAGGGAAACGTCACAGCCGCCCCGGAAGTTTCCTCCGAGGCGATGCGCCGGGGCGACAAGGCTCCTGGCGGGGCTGTGCCGTCTGCTTCTCAGCTTACGGTCACGTTCCTTCGATGATGCGGTTCTGGGTCGCCTTGCGGTGCGCGATCTCCTGCAAATACATCGTCGTACGGTAGTGATTCTGGCGCGTCAGTTCCTCGGGCAACGGCTTGAACGGGATCATCGAATACAGTAGCGCGTTGCAGCGCGCCTCGACGCCTTCGCGATACTCAGGCTCGGCGACGACGTACAGGTCGTTGTGCAGGACGCCATCGAGGACGAAGCGGCCAGCCACGACTGGGTCCATCG
>JBOHZR010000154.1:0-2296 GCA_050738595.1 Steroidobacteraceae bacterium
TCATCCATCAACGGCCCCAGCGTTCGGTAGCGGGCCTTGATCTGGCGTATCGCAGTTGCAGCAAGCACAACTACTTAAAACACACCCTCCCACAGTGGTCAAGTTATTTTCACGCGAGCCCTAAGACCAAGAACTGGGCCCCTACACTGCCTTCCCGAGTGTCGCAGGACCTCGGGCGATCTGCTCAATGGTTCTTCGTCCGGTGGCGCCTGACCCGTGGGATGAAGCGTAAGAGTGGAATTTTCGCCTGGTTTACCGCCGAGGATGCGACCAGGCTCGTTTTTTGAAATAATCCACGCCGATCACAGAGGGCGACCGCGCTCACTACATGCTTGGAAAATCGTATACGCCATTGCAACGATGGTCGGCGATATCCGAAGACGCACAAGCTCATCTAGCATGAATGAAAAGCGAATCGCGACACCGCGGTCGCAGCCGGACTTCATCCAAAGCGCGGCGCACTGATGCCCCCAGCGCCGAACGGCTCAGAGGAGGAGCCAGCGAAAGGCTCAGCGGACAGTCCCGACGGCGGCCCACGGGAGAGGCTTCGCGAACGAGCGAAACGCCGGTTCCTCGGCACTCAATCCAGACGACTCCTTTTGCAGGTCGGGCTGCCCTGGGGTGCGGCGCTGCTCGTGGGGTTAGTCTCGGTTCTGTACACCGACTTGAGCACGGATGCTTCCAATGCATTTCTCCACTTGATCGCAGGCCGCTCCTGGCTCGCGTTCGTGATCACACCGGCGCTGACCGTGCTCGCGCTGTTTCTCACCCGCCGTTGGTTCACGGGCAGCGAGGGCAGCGGAATTCCACAGGTCATCGCGGCGCTCCACGCGCCCCGCGCGCAAGGGGAAGACAGCCTGATGCGACGGCTGTTCGGCCTGCGTGTGATCGCCGGAAAGATCGGTGTTTCGCTGATCGGCCTGCTTGGCGGCCTCACGATCGGCCGCGAGGGACCGACCGTGCACATTGGCGCGGCGATCATGGCGGAGATTCGCCGCTTCTACCCCCATCGCAGCGCGCAGCTCGAGCGGCGGCTTCTACTCGCCGGTGCCGCGGCGGGACTATCGGCCGCGTTCAATACGCCGCTCGCGGGCATCATCTTCGCCATCGAGGAGCTGGCGCGGGATTTCGAGAGCCGTACCAACGGCATCATGATCACCGCCGTGGTGTTCTCCGGTCTGACCTCGCTCGCGCTCGCCGGCAACTACCTCTACTTCGGCCAAATCAACGTGCCGGGGAACCTCGGCGGAGCGTTCGCCCTGCCGGTCATGATGTCGGCAGCGCTCTGTGGGCTTTCCGGCGCAGCGTTCAACCTGGCGGTGCTGCGGTGGCGAACGTGGATGCCGGCGTGGCTCATCGCGCTGCGCGCTCGCATGCCCCTGCTCTATGCACTGGGCATCGGAATCGTCGTGGCAGCGCTCGGCGTCGGCACGCACGGTGCGACCTGGGGCAGCGGCTACGACCAGGCGCGCCATCTCCTCACCGGCACCGCGCCGCTGTCGGAAGGCTATGCGATCACCAAATGGGGCGCCATGGTGGTGACCTACATGGCCGGCATTCCGAGCGGTCTTTTCTCGCCGTCACTGTCGATCGGCGCGGGACTTGCCCAGTGGGTGCACGCGGCATTCGCCTGGGCGCCCATGGCGGCCGTGATCGCGCTCTGCATGACCGGATATCTCGCCGCGGTGACCCACTCGCCCATCACCTCTTTCGTCATCGTGATGGAGATGACCAACGGTACCGGTATGGTGATCCCAATGATGGCGACCGCGCTCGTGGCATCGCGCATCTCGGCCTTCTTCACGCCGCCGCTCTACGAGGCGCTCGCGCAGAGCAACTACTTCCACGTCGGCGCCCTGCCGACGGGAGGCTTCCTGAAAAAGAAGCCAGTGCCGCCTCCGGGCGCTTGACCGGTCTCAGCGAGCTCCGCAGAGCATTCAGGACACGCCTCGTCAATCACTGCCAAACTGCGCGAGCGCGAGCTCGCCGAGCTCGCCGAGCTCCTCGCCCGAGACAGGCTCGAAGCCTGTCGCCTTCTCTGGAGCAATCACGCCGATTCGATATTCACCCACCCGCATGGCGTGGGTCTCACGCAGCCATCGCGCAAACCCCGCGGCCGTCGCCGGATCCAGAAACACCGCTCGGAACGTGCCGACGCTCGGGTTGTAAAGGGCAAGCGTGGCATGCTTCGATCCCACGCGCGCCCGGTGCTGCAGGATCCAGAGCTTCGGGAGCGCCGAATCATGATCGAGCAGCTGGAAATCCGACTCGACAGAGCATTTCCACCGCTCCGAGC
>JBOHZR010000155.1:0-9631 GCA_050738595.1 Steroidobacteraceae bacterium
AGGTGGCCGCCTGGCAGAGGCAGCGCAACACCGCTCGATGTGGCATTGAGTGGCGTTTTACGCGTCGAGACGCGGACCGGAAGCTGAGCCGCCATTATGTTTCGTAACTAACGTGTCACGCTACTAGTCGTGGCGCCTTGCGCCGAAGCGCGGCATGCCGGCAGCTCGCTTAGCCAGGTGGTTGCGGAAGTTTTCGAGTACCTGGTCTTTTTTCAGGTAGTCGTCCAACGTCGAACCGCCAACCACGGAGTTCTGCGGAGTCTTGGCAACCTGGACCTGGCTCTCAGTGAGTTCAACCCCAAGTCCCGTCCGGCTCCCACTGAATCTCAAACACATTTCCTTCGGGGTCGGGCACCTTCACGCTGACAGAGCGCGGCTCACGCACGACTCACCGCGCTGCAGACTCGCACGATCTGCAATCTCAGCGTGGCCAGCCATCGTGGGTTGCTCTCAATAACCCCTTCCGCGACTGCCGTTCGTATTAGCCGATGCCACTTCGATTGATAGCCGCTTTCGGTGAACGCGTGGCCCTTGTGGGTAGCGAGCAACGTGGGCCGTACCAAGGGCTCGACTTTCTCGGTTCGCTCGACCACCTCGCGTAGCTCGTCTGTCATGCCCGCACGATAGGCTTCGCGGTCTCGACGACTTTGACCTGTCTTGGGTGACGGCGTTTTGACTTCCGACTCGGAATACTTGATTCCTCCTCACTCGGCCCGGTCGTAACGCCCGCCGGAGTCACTGGCATGAAAGGCTGTCGCCCCGCAGCGTGCATTGGTCGGGTGGACCGTAGCGTTGCCAGTACGCCATAAGACCGAGCCGCGTCGCTAGCGCTGCAAAGCGTGGGTCCCGACGAAACTCGCCCATTCCCTTGCCCCAGAGCTGCTCGGTTCCTTCACCATGCCGCCGGGCGCCATCTCATCGATGCACCGATTTGAGAGATCGAAAGCCGTGTCCAGCTCGCCGATGAGTCCGAACGCGAATCCACTGCTGAGGCATGGCCAAACATTCGAGATCGCCGGTGCAGCGACGTGCGGGTAAAGCCGTGCGCGTGCAGCCAGCGCTTGCGCCTTGAGGCGAGGATCGGCTAGCGCCGCGTAGACGCGCCGGTAGATTTCCGCCGTGCGCCTCTGATCGGGATTCCGCACATCGAAACGCGAAAGAGCTGCGGCTCCGGCGTCAGCAAAGTGGTGAGCACGCATGGCGGTCTGTTCGTACACGAGTCCGAAATTGCCGGCGGGCATGCCCAGCTCCTGCGCGAATCTCGCGTTTGCCTGCGCATCAGCATCGCGCTCAAGAAGGACGGCGGCATAAGAGCGAAGCTGCAGCACGGCCAGATTGGCCGGCGCGAGGCGCATCGCGAGATCCTGTTCCGCCAGCGCCTCTCGCAGATGGCCGACCTCATCGAGCAGCCAGCCCTCGCTCAAGTGAACGGTCGGATCGCCGGGATCGAGAGCAATTGCCGCTCGATTGTGCAGCTCGGCATCGAGGAAGCGGAAATGCAATCGGGCGATGTTGGAAAGCACCTTGGCAGTTTCCGATAGCGTTGGATCGAGTTCCATCGCGCGGCTCGCGGCGCGCTCAGCCGCCGCCATATTCGCGAGCGGTTGCACGTCCCGTGAGGCTGCCAGGAACTTTGCCGTACCCAGAAGCGCGAACGCGCGCGCAAATCCGGGATCTTTGGTCACGGCTCGTTGCAGGTAGTCCGCCGCACGTGCGAACCCTCGTGACGTCGGATGATCGAGGAACGCTTCGCCTTGAAGGTACAGATCATAGGCGGCGATGTCGGCGGTAGGAGGAGAATACGCGATCGGCACCGGCGAGGCGCCGCGGAGGTTGATCTTCAGCGCTTGAACGATCGCGGTCGCAAGATCATCCTCCAACGCGAAGACGTCGGTGAACTTACGGTCATACGACTCCGACCAGAGGTTCAGTCCATCCTTGGCATCGATCAGCTGCGCCGTCACACGGATGCGCGATCCGGCTTCACGCACACTGCCCTCGAGAAGAGTTCCCACGCCGAGGTCGCGGGCGATCTGACGCGCGTCCGTATTGCGCAGCTTGTAGACGAACGATGAAGTTCGCGCTGGCACTTTCAGTCCGGGAATCTTCGTAAGCGAATCGATGAGCTCTTCGGCCATTCCATCGCCTATATAGTCCTTGGCGGGATCTCCGGTCAGGTTGACGAACGGAAGCACGGCCACGGCGGTACGCGGTGCCGACGCAGTCGCAGTGCCAGGTGCTGCCGCACGCGGCATGGACACTTGGGCGTGCGGGGGCAACGATCGGAAATGTAGGACGGCGGCGATCGCAGCCGCTGCGAGTGCGAACGCCGACATCGACGTAACCACTCGGCGCCCGGGTCGTTTACCTGAGATCGATAAGGCGGGTGCCGCGAGGACACCCGCGTGCAACGAGTCCTCGCTCCTGACTGGAGCGGCCATGCGATAGCCACGACCGCGCACTCCGGCAATGTAGCGGGACTGCTCCGCGTCGTCGCCGAGTGCGCGGCGCAGGATCTTCACACGCTGACTGACCGTCTCCGGGCTCACGATAAGCCCGGGCCAGACCCGTTGCATCAGCTCGTCGATCGGCACGAGGTTTGGTGCGGTCCGCAGCAACGCCAACAGCAGATCGAAGGAGATTCCGGTGACCGAGAGTTGCTGGCCAGCGCGCGTCACGCGGCGTTGCTCGACATCCACATCGAGGTCATCGATTCGGTAGCGCCGCGGTGCGGCCTTCGTCGCGGACTCGTCGGTGGATGCCATGCTCTATCGCCGGTTCGACACCTGGCCAGACCGATCGGAACTACGAGATCCTGTCAGCGCGCGGCCGTTCCTGTCAAAGCGAGGATGCTCGCCACAGATCGAAGCTAGGGCGGCGCGATCGTCAGGTGACCATTCACGATGGGATTACGGTCATTGCTGCAGTCGTAGCCGATGAAGCGATCCAAGCCCTTTACTCGATCGTGTCGAATCGTCACTCGCCAGGGTCGCACGAAGGCAACGGGGTCCTCGATCGTCATCTGATCTTCAAGCATATCGCGATCGAGCATGCGAATCCGTTCCGTGAAATGGGCCTGGTCGCTCAACAGGGCGTCCGGCGCAAAGAAGCCGATCGGACCTGCCGTCCGGGCGATCGTGTCGATGACCAGCGTTTGTCCGTCCCAGTGGCCGATTGAGTCGCCCTCGACCGTGGACCAGAGATCTTCGCCGTGCGGATGATGCCGACCGTCGGTGTATATGTGCCGCACTTCTCCCCTCTCGAACAGGATGACCGTCTCCTCGGGCGTGATGAGGAACTGAAAGGTCTCATCGAGAGCTTCCATCTGCGCGGGAAATCCGAAGCTGCACCCCTTGGATGCGGGATCGTCTCGGCCGCTTGCGCGCTGCACCCAATGTGCTTTGACCCTGACTTGGTAACGAGCGTCCCAGTCGGGGTTGTAGGGAGGGTGGCCAGCCAGTTGCGCGTTGGCGATTAGCTGAGGAACTACTTCCGGGGCAGGCTCGCCTGTCACGCGATTGAGCGTTACGCCGGTCGTCCATTCCCAAAACCCGCTCCAATCGGGCAGCGCGGCGAACGCGCGCACGCGCTGTGAAGAATTGACCGCTGCCGCTGCAAGAGCAGGCGCACATGCCAGCGCTGCGACCGCTATACCGGTGCACGGATGCCACTTTATCTTGTGAATCATGGCCGACTCCCCGCGACCTTGTCTCCCAATGCCCGGCGGTCGGCCGGGACGGTGCTCACAAACAGGCCGCCAGTCGTGCCGTCGCGCATGGGGTGGACTACGATGGCAATCTTGTCGCCTGGCTTGAGGGTGCCCGGGCGCCAGCCGCCGCGATACAACGCCGCGGTCGAGCCCATCTGGACGCTCCACTCGATCGCTCCGGAGTTTGCGGGGACAAGGACTTGTATCCAACAGTGGGGGTTGGTCCATTGGAATAGCTTGACTGTACCCTTGAGTTCGACGCTCTTGTGCGTATCGAACATCGCGGAGGAGTGATGCGCCTGAGTAGGTGCGACCAGCACCCAGCATGCGATCGCCATCGACAGGGTGCTTCCGCGCATGCAGGACCTCCGCTATTGAGTTTCGAGCGCACCGAAGCCTCCTCCCCCGCGCTACTCCATGCATGAAATCGGCGTGAAGTTGCGTGAAATTCCGTGGTGCAAGCGTGCTTGAGGCGAAGGGACAGGACTATCGGTCCCTTCCTATCGGTCTTCAGGCAAGGTGCTGGCCTCGACAGCTATGCCCTC
Organism: Steroidobacteraceae bacterium; assembly: GCA_050738595.1. Classification (GTDB taxonomy): domain Bacteria; phylum Pseudomonadota; class Gammaproteobacteria; order Steroidobacterales; family Steroidobacteraceae; genus JASHUC01. Next base: position 4,255 of record JBOHZR010000155.1, read on the forward strand.
GGGCATGCAGCCTGCGGCTGAAAGAAACAATGTTCGCGAACAGGGCGTTGACGCCGTCATACCGGAGACTAGCGGCACACAGGGCCGCTCTCCCGCAGGTCGCATTCATCCGGCGCGCCAAACTGTCTCCAGTACTCTACGAACCCGAGGCGCTCCGTGAGCCGGCGAAAGCGCGCATCCAGTCGGAACGGGCGCATTTCCGGCAGCCACAGATCGCTCCAGTCGGCGTTCCAGCGGGTCTGCGGGCGCGAATCCAACAGCTGCCCGGCAAGCGCGTAGGCCGAGTCGACGCCGCCCAGCATGACCATCGCAGTCAGAAAGAATGCTTTCGTACGCGAATCCACATCCGCGACTTGTAGCGCCGGCCCGAGTCGCTCCAGGCCGTGCAGCGCAGCCGGACGCAGCGCTGGCTCCGCGAGTGCCGTACAGAACGCCCGAACGGCCGCGTCCCCGCCTGCACGCGAGAGCGACGCGGGCAGTGCCGCCTCGAGCTTGCGGGTCGCTTCGGCGTAACGACCCGCGCGGATATCGGTGATCGCTGCGGCCATGAGCAAGTCCCACTTCAGGGGTCGGTCCGCAACCGCCTGCCACAGCTGTGCGTAGCTTTCCGTATCCCGATCTACACCCTGAAGCGCACTCGTGAGCGTCAGTTCGCTGAGCAGGAATCCGTCGGCGGGCGCCAGGCGGTAGAACGCATCGAGCCGTGCCCGTGCCTCGCGGAGGCGCCCGGTGGGTTTCAGGACAAACAGCACATGGAAATTCTCAGCCATGGGATTGCCCGGACTTGCGGCGATGGCTGCGCGGAAGCGGCGCTCCGAATCGCTCCACTGGCCGCGAACCGCCGCGACGATGGCGCTCGCGATCAGCGCGTCGGGCAATTTGGGGTCGATGGCGAGCGCTCGCGACGCATCGCGCCAGGCGCCATCCAATGTCTGCGTCGGAGCCGAGATCATGCCCACGTTGCCCGCGATGAGTAGCGCCCGGTAGCCGAGTGCGGGCGCGAAGTCCGGATCGCGGACGGTGGCCTGATTGACCAGTTCCAGCGCGAGTTTCTCGCTAGCTGCCGTGCCATGCCCGGCAGCGCGCGCCTGCTGGTACAGCTGTGAGGCCTCCAGGTCCGCGGTGCGCCGATCGACTGCGAGCGGCCGTGCCTGCCGCAGTGCCCACCACCCGGCACCGATCGAGAGTGCCAGCAACGCGAGACCGATGATGGGCCAGCGTACGCTCGCTATTGACCTCGGCTGCGTGATCGCTGCGACAGCATCCTGAACCGCTATCGACCCAGAGCCGGCCCGAGCGTCCGAGGGTTCGTCGTGGCTGACGGCACGCGTCGCAACCGGCGACGGTCGCGTGTCCTCCCCACGGGCGGACGCCGTGTGCTGAGTGGGTCGAGGCAGCGACGGGACAGGGGCCGTCGCGAGCCGGTAACCGTGTCCGCGGACGGTGAGCACATAGCGCGGCCGTTCAGCACTGTCGCCGAGGGCCTGGCGCAACAGCTTGACGCGCTGGGATACCGTATCGAGGCCCACCACGAGCCCCGGCCAGACTTGCTCCATGAGGGCATCGAAGGACAGGAGGCCGGGGGCAACCTGTACCAACGCCAGCAACAGGTCGAAGGTCAGATTGTTGACCGGCAGTTCCACCCCCTCGCGCGTGACCTGGCGCAGGCTGGTGTCGATCAGAAGATCTTCGAGCCGGTAGAGGCTCGATGCGGACGGTAGAACCGGCGGGTCCCCGGCATTCACGCCGCAAAGTCTCCGATCTTCAGAGAATCATCAGGAGATTTCACGGCAGCTTCAAGCACTGCAGCGGCCTATCCGCGATACATGAGGAGCAACGGGGCAATCCACTCTACCAGACGGAGGCAACCGTGCGCAGAAATGGCACCCGAATCTCATGGGCAGCCCTGCTGGGCGTCGCACTCGTCACACCCTGCATGGCGCATCACTCCTTTGCCAACTTCGACATGGGAAAGAGGCTGACGCTGCACGGGACGGTGAAGGAGCTGCAGTGGACGAATCCCCACTGCTTTGTGCAATTGCTGGTACCGGGCGCTGGCGGCTCTGTCGAGTGGAGCCTGGAGATGAACTCACCGCTCGCAAGTTTCCGCGCGGGCTGGCGGCCGCACACCGTGCGGTCCGGCGACAAGGTGACGGTGGTCATCAACCCTTCCAAGGACGGCACACCTTCCGGGCACCTCGTCTCAGCCACCGATGTCGACGGCCACGAGCTGGGCAAACCCGAGCATCCTCCCGCCGCTCCCCACGAGTCGCTACCGTGAGCGCAAAGAGCCGGCCCGCCGTACGGGCCGCAGCATGGGGTCTGTCACTCTGTGCGGCCACAGCCGGCGCCGCCGGTCCTTCCCCCCGTGCGCGCCTCTTCGCCCGGCTGCCTGACTGGACTGGCCTGTGGCAGACCGAAGCGGCGGCGCAAGCCGTATCCGGTGCGGGTGCGGAGCGCGCGGCGCAGGGCGCCTCCTCGCTCCCCGCGAACTACGAGCGCTGTGGGCCTGTGGGATTTCCCACGATCATGAACATACCGCTGTCGGACTTCATGTTCGAGCTACTGGTGACCCCCGAACAGACGCTGCTGGTTTCAACTGATGGTACGGTGCGGCACATCTACACCGATGGCCGCCGGCACCCGAAGCCGGAGGATCTCTGGCCCACGCCCACCGGCGACTCCATTGGCCATTGGGAGGGCGCAACGCTGGTCGTGGACACCATCGCCCGCGAACCCGGACCCATCTATCCGTTTCCCGATAGCCCTGTGCTGAGCGCGAAAGCGCACATCACCGAGCGCCTCCGCCGCCTCAATGGCGAGACCCTGGAAGATGCCATGTCGATCGAGGATCCCCCGCATCTGGCGCGGCCGCTCAAGTCCACGATTCGGTACACGCGCGTACACGATGTCGATCGGCTGATGCCGATTGACTGCGAGCACGACCGAAACACGGTCGGCGACCGCCACGGGATTGCGCCGCCATGATGGTGATGGTCCAGGTGGAACGGCCGGCTCTGCGTATCCGGATGACTCCCGCCGCAGCGCCGGTGCTCAGCGCTGTGCTCTCACTTCTCATGGTGCTCGCGAGCGCAGCGACCGGAGCCAGCGAATCGTCCGCTCGTGCCCGTATCTTCTCGAACCTGCCCGATTGGACCGGCATCTGGGTGAGCGAAGGGGCGATGGCGGTGCTCGCCGGCAAGCCACTCCCGCAGCCCAAGCTTTGGGGCCAACCACCCTACACTCCGGGGGCCAAGAAGCGATATGCCTCCGTGCGGCTGACGGCTCCGGACGGGAAGGACGCGCTCGAAGCGCTGCAACAGGTGCTTCCTGCTGTCAAGGTCTGCAAGAGCAGCGGCTTCCCCGCCATCATGGAAGCGCCGGTTCCGGATTACCTCTTTGAACTGCTCGTAACCCCAGAGCAAGTGCTGCTCGTGGCGACGGATGGAACCGTCCGTCACATCTACACCGACGGCCGCCCACATCCGCGTCCCGAGGAGTTGTGGCCCACTGCGACCGGTGATTCCATCGGCCACTGGGAAGGCAAGACACTCGTCATCGATACCATCGCCCGCGAAGCCGGGGCGATAACGCCCTTTCCGGGCGGCGCGAACCTGAGCGATCAAGCCCACTTTACCGAACGCTTGCGCCGCACGGGCGCCGACACGCTGGAGGATCGGCTGACGATCGAGGACCCGCAGCGATTCACGCGCCCGTGGCAGCTGACGTTGAGCTACGTGCGCGTGCACGATGTCAATCGCCTGGTGCCCGTGGATTGCGAGCACGACCGCAATCCGGAAGTGGGCGGGAAGTTCATCGTCGCACCGCCGCGATAGGAGCGATCGCGGATCCGGCCATACCCGTGTCCGCGGGCCGTGATCTCGATCTCGCGCCGCAGGCCCTCCGCCGCATCGCCGTGTGCCCTCTTCAGCTCCCAGGCAGCCAGCCGCGCCTCCAGCGCCCAGCCCAGGAAGTGCCGGCGGTCGGCGTCGGCGTCGGCGTCGGCGGCCAGCGCCAGCAGTCGCTGCGGCGCGGTGCTGCGCTGTGTTTCCCTCACGTCGTCAAGGCGCGCCAGTGCGATGTCCACCATGTAGACCTGCTGGCGCGAGATGATCGACTGGCGAAGCCTGCGGGCGCGCTGGACATGGCGGCCTGCTGCGCGAAAACGGGATACGCGGACAGTAGGGCGACGAGAACCGCGACGGCCTGGGACCTCGAAAGTGAGTGAGCCACGGCTGCTTCCTTGACTCGCAGAGCACTGTCCCGCCGTTGACCATCGAGCCGGTCGGCGCGACTCGCCTCGCGGCGGTGTCTGACTTGTCATTCATGGTTCATGCGCATATGATATGCGCATGATGTATGGAGGCCCCCGGGGTGTCAGCTAAGAAGGCGGTCAACGTCGCGATTCCAGCCGAACTGCTCGACGCAGCCCGGGCGGAGGACATTAACCTTTCGGCGGCCTTGGAGACTGCGCTTGCTGAGCAGCTCCGCATCCGTAGACGCGAAAAGTGGCTTGCGGAAAACTCTGCAGGCATCGCGGCCTACAATCGCGAGATTGATGAGTACGGCTCATTCGGCGACAAAGTCCGTAGCTTTTGATGCCTCAGTTCGCCGTCTATAAGAACCGAAACTCTGCGACTCGGGGTCGCTTGCCGCTGCTGCTCGATGTCCAGTCGGATCTGCTTGAACCTTTGTCGACGCGCGTCGTTGTGCCGTTGAGCCCAGTTGCCACCGCGCGGGATGTGGTCATGAAGCAGCTCGCTCCGATCCTTACGATCGATGGTAAGCAGTACGTCATGCTTACCCCACAGTTGGCCGGGGTCTCCACGCGCGAGCTGGGCCAGTCGATCGGGAATGTAACTACCGAGCGAGCCACGATCATTGCTGCACTCGATCTGTTGATCACAGGGATCTGATTTTCCAGTAGCCACCCTTACATCCAAGCGAATCGATCGCGAGTCGCCGCGTCGGCCATTCTGCTGGACATGGGCAGGCGCGCTGCTTTCGGCTCTGATCGGCCAAAAGCAGTCCGATCATGGTGAATCAGTTTTTCCGCTTTGCGGACGTTCGATCCGCGCGCATCCGGGAGGGTTCATTTTGTGCTTTGTCTAGCCGCCGGAGCTTTTCGAGGATGAGGGTCTGTACGCCATAGGGACAGAAGCTCCGCGATTCCTATCAATGCGCTCGTCGGACACCTTGAACCCGAACCTTTCGTAGACCGGGACCGCAGCGACGCTCGAATGGACGGTGAAGGCTCCCGCGTAACCAGCCCGAATCGCTGCGGATCGGGGCCGGAACCGGAAAGAGCAGTTTGCTTCAGTTCAGTGAACAAGACGAAAAGCCGGAGAGCGGGCGTTCACAGGGAGGAGTTCAGCGG
>JBOHZR010000156.1:0-4787 GCA_050738595.1 Steroidobacteraceae bacterium
GCGCGCAGCCGGCGCACCGCGCCGAGCGACAATTCGAGCAGCGGAGTGCCGGAGAGCCCCCCCGGCTCGCTCGCGCCCGGATGGCCCTCGAGGCCCGGTCGCCGGATCGTAGTGTTCGTCGCGATGACGCCCTCGACGCCGAGCGAGCCGATGATCCGCGCCGTCGCGGATAGATCCTCTTCCGTCAGATCGGGAGAGAGCTTCACGAGCAGCGGCACGTGCCGGCCATGCTCGCGCGCGAGATGGCCGCGCAGCTCGAGGAGGGATTCGAGGAGCGGCGCGAGCAGTGATTGCTGCTGCAGCTCGCGCAGCCGCGCCGTGTTCGGCGAGGAAATATTGAGCACGACGTAATCCGCGCGCGCATACACCGCCTTGAGGCATGCGGCGTAGTCGGCCCCCGCCTCATCGAGCGGTGTCGCGGCGTTCTTGCCGATGTTCACGCCGCAGACCCCCTGGAAGCGCCGCTGCGCGAGGCGGGGGGCGAGTGCTTCCACCCCCTGGTTCGGAAATCCCAGCCGATTGATCACGGCACGCGATTCGCGGAGACGAAACACCCGCGGCCGGGGGTTGCCGGGCTGCGGCCGCGGCGTGATCGTTCCAACTTCGATGAATCCGAATCCGAGCCGGCCGAGCGCATCGATGCAGACGCCGTTCTTGTCGAAGCCCGCCGCAAGTCCCACACGGTTCGCGAATACGAGCCCCATCCGCTCGATGGCGCTGCCGCTCGCATGCGGCTGCGGCCGTGGCAGCAGGCCGAGCCGATGTGCGGTGCGAAGCAGATCGAGCGTCAAGGTGTGCGCGCGCTCGGGATCGAGCCGCATCAGAAGCGGCTGCACCGCGGCATACATTGCCTTCGGCCCCGAGCCCCTCAGCCCCGAAGCTCGAGTTCGGCGGCCTCATACTGGAGCCGCAGCGGCTCCACGATGAGCCGGCGTGGACCCGCCTCGACCCTCCCGCACACCCAGGCCTCGGTACCGGCGCGCCGGGCCGCCTGCACCGTGGCCTCCGCGTGCTCCGGCGCGACGAACAGCACGAACCCCGCGCCCATGTTGAGACTTCCGTAGGCTTCCCGCGGCTCGAGCGGCGCTTCGCGCCGGATGAATTCGAGCACCGCGGGAACCGGCGGCACCCGCGCGATGCGATAGGTGAAGTTGCCGGGGTGGCGCATGAGCTTACGCCAACCGTGGCCGGTCACGTTGACGCAATAGTGCGGGACGATGCCCGCGGCCCACACCGACTCCAGTATCGGCGGATAGAGCACCGTGGGATCGAGCAGCGCCTCACCGAAAGTGCGGCCGCCGCCGATCGGCGTGGCATATCCCTGCGGCAGCCGCTCGGCGAGCTTGCGCCCGAGGCTCACGCCGTTTGCATGAATGCCATTCGCGGCCAGCAGGACGATTGCATCCCCCGCGGCGAGCTGCTCGCCGAGCGAGAGGCGCTCGCGCGCTGGCACGATCCCGCAGCAGGATGCAGCGAGATCGATCCGATCCGGCTCGATCACGCCCGCGAGTGCCGGCGTCTCGCCGCCGCCCCAGGCGACCCGGCACACATCGCAAGCCGCCTCCCATCCGCGCACCAGATCGGCCATTCGCTCGGCATCGGAGAACCACTCGCTGCTGCCGGCCGCCCAGTACGCCTGCACCGAGAGCGGGGTCGCGCCGACCGTGATGAGATCGTTGACGGCCATCGCGATCGTGTCCTGTGCGAGCGCATCATAGTGACTGCGCCCGGAGATCGGCCGCACCGCATCCGCCACGAGCGCCTTCGTGCCGAGGCATTCCGTCACCGACGCGAGCAGCACTCCACCCGCCTCCACGACGTACGCGGATTCACCGCGGGAGCGCTCGATCTCGCGGCATCCTCGCGCGGCGAGGTGGCGCGCAGTCGCCCGCGCGGCCTGCTGCGCACGCACCTTGAGCGCATCGATCCGCTGATAATCGACGCCGGCGCTCGAGTAATCGAGAGGGGATTCGGACAAGCGACTCACCGGGCCCTCGCAAGGGGCATCCTTCGGCGCGCCATCGTAGCAGGAGCCGGGCGCCGTGAACGCGGCTCTGGCCGCTTCATCGCGGATCGCCCGCGGAAAGCCGCCGCGCCTCGATGAAGATGCGGCGTACGACGGGGTGCCGCCTCCGGATCGCGTCCTCGATGCGCGACACGGCCGCCACCTGCTCGCGCGCGGTGATCCCCGGCTCGAATTCGACATCGAGATTGAGCAGCACGTCGAGCGGACCCAAGTGCATCGTGAGGGGTGCGCGCGCCGTGCGGATCGCAGCGTCTGCATCGACGATCTCCCGGATGCTCGCAACGATCTCCGGGCTCGCGCTCTCGCCGATGAGGAGGCTGCGACTCTCGTAGGCCAGCGTGAGCGCCACGACGCAGAGGATCACGCCGATCAGCACGGAAGCACCGGCATCGTAGTAGGAACTGTGTAATCGATGCCCGAGGAGGACGCCGAAGAAGGCTACCGCGAGGCCGAGCAGTGCCGCGAAGTCCTCGTAGAAGGCCGTGTAGACCGACGGGTCCTTGCTTCGGTGAACGCGCAGCCAGAAGGGGCTCGGGCCGCGGCGGCGCAGGAGCTCGCGCACCGCGACCGTCAACGAAGATGACTCGAACACCGCCGCGAACCCGAGCACGACGTACGCCCAGAACGCGCTCCCGAGCGGCCGCGGGACGAGCATGTGCGAGATGCCTTCGTAAAGCGCCATGCCGCCGCCCACCCCGAACAGCAGGATCGCGACGATCAAGCTCCAGAAGTACAGTTCCTTGCCGTGCCCGAACGGGTATGAGTCGTCCGGTGGCAGCTGGCTGCGGTTGAGGCCGAGCAGAAGAAGAAGCTGGTTACCGGTATCCGCGACCGAGTGAATCGCTTCCGAAAGCATGGCCGAGCTGCCCGAGAGCCACGCCGCCCCGAACTTCGTCGCGGCGATGGCGAGGTTCGCTGCGGTCGCGGCATAGACGACCTTGCGCGACCGGCTGGCGATCGCCGGTAGCAGTGATTGCTCGGACGCCTGGGCTGAGCTCGTGCTCCGCCGCGGCTCATCCCGCATCGAGCCTGCGGAATCGAACGGCATGGCGGACCTCAAGCAACCGGCGTGCTGACACTCTCAGCGCCGCACTCTCGAGACCCGCGCCACGAGCACGGCTATTACGACCTGCTCCGGAAAACGTTCGCGGATGCGCGCCTTCGCCACGCTCAGATGCTTCCCCGAGGTGAGCACGTCGTCGAACAGGGCGACCATCGGCCGCAGTGGCCGCCCGAGCTGCGCGCCGTCGAGCTCCATGAGTCGCATCAGATCGGTGCGCCGCAACCGCTTGCCTGGCTGTTCGTGATCCGCACGCGCAGCCGCGTTGTGCCGAAGGAGCGGCCGGATGTCCGCGTCCCAGCCCTCGAACGCGCGATGCAGCGTGCGAAGCAGCCGATCGCAGTAGTCGTCATCGCCGGGCCGCTTCGAGGTGGGCATCGGCACGAAGGTCAGTGCCGTCTCGAGCGCCGCTCGACTGAATCCGCGACGCAGCGCCCGGGCGACCCTCTCGATCGCGAGCTCCTTGAATTGGCGGACGACGGCCGCGTGAGGGCTCGCGCGGATGCGCGACGGCGTGCGCTTGAAGTCGAAGATGAGACTGTTGAAGACACCTGCGCCCCAGCCCCGGCCGGGCAGATATTCACCGAGGAACAGGCAATGGTCGTCGCGCGCGAGCAGCCAGTGATCGCCGCGGCTCCTCTCGTCGATCCAGGCGAACGGTGTGAGGTGCATAGTGGTCTTAGATCGCAAGCCGCTCAGCGATGCTTTCGATCGATGGCAAATGCACGGCGCCGCGCCGGATGAGCCGCTCCGGCCAATCGAGACTCGCATCGCCACAGCAGTGGTCCGGGACGAAAAGCGGCCGATGCATTTCGAGCGCATGCCGCGCGCAGATGAGTGCGCCGGAACGGTCGCCCGCCTCGACGATCACCACGGCCTCGGCGAGTGCAGCGAGCGTCGCGTTCCGCTCACGGAAGAACTGGCGATTCATGTTCATGTCCTGCCGCCCATAGCGCACCATCGGCACCTGGCTTACGACGAGATGATCCCGCGCCAGCTCGCGTTGAAGGCCTGCATTGGCTCGCGGATACACCGCGGTGAGCGGTGTACCCAATACCGCCACCGTCGCTCCGCCGGCTTCGATCGCGGCCCGATGAGCGATCGAGTCGATGCCCTCGGCGAGGCCCGAGATCACGGCAAGCCCGCTCCGCGCGAGATGTCGGGCAAGCTGCTCTGCGAGCTGCTGGCCGGGCCGCGACGGCTGCCGCGTACCCACGATCGCCACGCATCGCAGCTCGAGGAGGTAGGGCCGCCCCTGGCAGTAGAGCACCTCGACCGGATGCGCTGCATCCCGCAGCCTCCCCGGGTACGAGCGCGTACCGTGCACGAGGAGATCGAATGCTCCGATATCCGCCTCTTTCGCGAGCGCGAGCGCCATCCGGCCATACTTCTCCGCTTGCGCTCGCGTCACGATGTCGGACGGCAGCGCGCCGGGTCGCAGCCGGAACAGCCGCGCCAATGACCTGAAACTCGCCCGCTCGCGCATCCACAGCGCCTCATACGCGCCGAGCTCGAGGCGATGCGACGCCGCACGCGAAGGCGCGTCCGGGGAGAGGAAAGGCAGCTCGTTCATTCGACAGAATTGAAGCGCTTCGCCGGCGGCTGCGTCACGCCCCAAAACTCACCGGAGCATCGAGTTTTCGTTGGATTTCTGCCCGATGGAACCCCGAGCGCGCGCTCCCGGGGAGACCTATCCGGCGC
>JBOHZR010000157.1:0-3922 GCA_050738595.1 Steroidobacteraceae bacterium
TGGCAGCTCTCCTCGAGCGTCGAGCAGGCGCTCTCGCTCGATGACCTGTTCGCGCGCGCGGACGTGGTGTCGGTGCACGTGCCGCTCAACGCGGAGACCCGGGGCCTGGTGAGCGAGCCGCGCCTGAAGCTCATGCGCAAGGGCGGGGTGATTCTCAACTTCGCGCGCGCGCCGATCGTCGATGATCGGGCGGTGATCGCGGCGCTCGACGGCGGGCGGCTGCGCGGCTACGTGTGCGACTTCCCGAGCAACGCGCTCAAGGACCATGCGCGCGTGGTGACGCTGCCGCACCTTGGCGCCTCCACCCACGAGGCGGAGGAGAACTGCGCGATCATGGTCGCCGACACGGTGCGCGAGTTCCTGGAGAACGGCAATGTGCGCCACTGCGTGAACTATCCGGCGGCGGTGCTGCCGCGCGCCGCGGGCGCGACGCGGCTCACGATCGCCAACAGCAACGTGCCGAACATGGTCGGCCAGATCTCCACCTGCCTCGCCTCCGCCGGCCTCAACATCGCGGACCTGCTCAACAAGTCGCGCGGCGAGTACGCCTACACGCTCATCGACACGGACGGCCCAGTGAGCGAGGATCTGCTCGGGACGATACGCCGCATCGAGGGCGTGCTCTCCGCGCGATTGGTTTGAAGGGGGCGCCGCCGCCCCGGTGGGGCTTGTCAAGCATGGCGACTCGAAGACCGCGAAACGCCCGCGCGGCGCGCCCCGTGCGCGGGGTGGGCGCCGAAGCATCCGGGCAGATCGCCTCCGCCCGCGCACAGATCGATGCGGTCGACGAGCAACTGCATGCGCTGATCAACGAGCGCGCGCGGCTTGCACGGCAGGTCGGCATCTCCAAGCACCGCGATGGCCATCTCGTCGACTTCTATCGTCCGGAGCGCGAGGCCGAGGTCCTGAGGCGCGCGAAGGATCGCAATCACGGGCCGCTGCGCGACGAGGAGGTGCTGCGGCTGTTCCGCGAGATCATGTCCGCCTGCCTCGCGCAGGAGGAGCCGCTCAAGGTCGCCTTCCTGGGGCCCGAAGGAACCTTCACCCAGACGGCCGTGTTCACCCAATTCGGCCATTCGGTGCGCGCTCTGCCGCTGCCCTCGGTCGATGAGGTCTTCCATGAGGTCGAGGCGGGCAACGTCGATTTCGGCGTGGTCGCCATCGAGAATTCGACCGAGGGCATGGTGATCAACACGCTCGACCGCTTCCTCACCTCGCCCGTGAAGATTTGCGGCGAGGTGGAGCTGCACATTCATCATTACCTCCTCGGCCGCATGCACACGCTCGGGGACATCGAGCGGGTCTGCTCGCACCAGCAGGCGCTCGCGCAGTGCCGCGGCTGGCTCGATGAGCATCTGCCCCAGGCCGAGCGGGTCGCGGTCGCAAGCAACGCCGAAGGCGCGCGCCGCGCGCGCGACGAGAAGGGCAGCGCGGCGATCGCGGGTGAGAGCGCCGCGGAGGTTTACGGTCTCGATGTGCTCGCGTCGGAGATCGAGGATCACGCGGACAACACGACTCGCTTCTTCGTGCTCGGGCGCAAGCTCCTCGCCCGCAGTGGCAAGGATCGCACGACGCTGCTCGTATCCGTCGGACACACCGATGCCCCCGGCGCGCTGTTCCGGCTGCTCGAGCCGCTCGCGAAGCACCGGGTGAGCATGACCCGGATCGAATCGCGGCCCTCGCGCCGCCGCAAGTGGGATTACGTGTTCTTCATCGATATCGAGGGCCATGTCGAGGACACGCACGTCGCGCGTGCGATCGCGGCGCTCGAGAAGCGCGCCTCGCTCTTTCGGGTGCTCGGCTCCTATCCGCGAGCCGTGACATGAGCCGCTACCGCCTGCAGCCGGGCGGCTCCGTCACAGGGGAGCTGCGCGTGCCGGGCGACAAGTCGATCTCCCACCGCGCGCTGATGCTCGGCGGCATTGCCGAGGGCACGAGCGAAGTCTCGGGCTTCCTCGCGAGCGAGGACTGCCTGGCGACGCTCGCTGCGCTCGAGGCGCTCGGGGTTGCGATCGAGCGGCCCGAGCGCGAGCGCGTGATCGTTCGCGGCGCGGGCCTCGAGGGTCTGCGAGCGCCTTCCCGTCCCCTCGATATGGGCAATGCGGGGACCGCGATGCGCCTCGCCATGGGCCTGCTCGCGGGTCGCCCGTTCGATGCCACGCTCGTCGGCGACGCATCGCTCATGCGCCGGCCGATGGAGCGCGTCGCTGTGCCGCTGCGGCAGATGGGCGCTCGCATCGCGACCGAGGAGGGCCATCCTCCGGTACGCATCCGAGGTGGCGGGCCGCTCCACGCCATCGACTACCGCCTGCCGGTTGCCAGCGCTCAGGTGAAGTCCGCCCTCCTGCTTGCGGGCCTCACCGCGAGCGGAGAGACGCGTGTGACCGAGCCCGCGCCGACGCGCGATCACACCGAGCGGATGCTCGCTGCCTTCGGCGTGCGCGTCGAGCGCCGGGGCGCGACCGCGGCGCTCGAGGGCGGACAGCCCCTGCGGGCCACCCACATCGAGGTGCCGGCCGACTTCTCCTCGGCCGCATTCTTCCTCGTTGCCGGCTGTCTCGCAGCCCGTGACGGCATCACCTTGAAGGGAGTGGGCATCAATCCCACCCGCACGGGACTCCTCGACATGCTGCGCGCCATGGGGGCGGACATCCGCGTGCGCACCGCGGCCGCCGGCGGGCCCTCGGCGGCTATCGGTGAGCCTTCGGCGGATATCGAAGTGCACGCGAGCGCGCTCCGGGGTATCGAGGTGCCCCTGGCGCTCGTCCCGCTTGCGATCGACGAGTTTCCGGTTTTCTTCATCGCGGCAGCTTGCGCCGACGGCGAGACGGTCGTCCGGGGCGCCGAGGAGCTACGGGTCAAGGAGACGGACCGGCTCGCGGCGATGGCGGAGGGGCTCGGGCGCCTCGGCATCGATCACGAGCTGCTGCCGGACGGCCTTGCGATTCGGGGGCGCGGCGGATTTCGCGCCGGGACCGTCGACAGCCACCGCGATCACCGCGTCGCGATGGCGTTCGCTATCGCAAGCCTCAGGGCGGAGGGACCCGTGGAGGTTCTCGACGTCGCGAACGTCGCGACCTCCTTTCCCGGTTTCATCGAGATCGCCCGCAGCGCCGGCCTGGCGATCGAGGCGGATTAGGCCGTGTCCGCCGATGCGCCCGTGGCGACGATCGATGGCCCGAGTGGCTCGGGCAAAGGCACAGTGAGTCGCGCCGTCGCACGCCATGCCGGCTGGCACCGTCTCGACAGCGGTGCGCTCTATCGCCTCGTCGCGCTCGATGGCTCGGAGCAGGGGTTCGAGCCGGATGATGTCAAATCGCACGCTGAGGCCGCGCTCGGGCTCGATGCGCGATTCGACCCCCGGGGGGAGCGGGTGCTGCTTCACGGCCGCGACGTGAGCGAGCGGCTGCGCTCCGAGACGGTCGGCGCGGGCGCCTCCCGGGTGGCAGCATGGCCCGAGGTCCGCGCGGCCCTCCTCGCGCGCCAGAGAGGGTTCGCACGCCCCCCGGGCCTCGTCGCCGATGGCCGCGACATGGGCACGGTCGTCTTCCCGGGCGCCGAGCTCAAGATCTTCCTGACGGCGAGCGCCGAGGAGCGCGCTCGCCGCCGGCATAAGCAGTTGAAAGGCAAGGGGTCAGATGTTAGCCTTGCCGCCCTTTCGCGCGAGAGAGCCGAGCGGGACGCCAGGGATTCGAACCGAGCCGTCGCGCCCCTGAAGCCCGCATCGGCCGCCGCCGTGATCGACTCGACCGCCCTGACGATCGAGCAGGTCGTCGATCGCGTGCTTGCGTTGGGAGCGAGTCGCTCGCTGTGGCCCCCTGTGGGACCGCCGCCAGCGTGAGCGCCTGAGGGGCGCCTCTTCGGGAGGCGGGCGCGGCCGGACCGCGCAGCGAAAGGCCAGTTTTCCAAGGTAGGTGCGTGC
>JBOHZR010000158.1:0-36330 GCA_050738595.1 Steroidobacteraceae bacterium
GCGCCGCACTGCACGGCGATCGGTGCGAAGCGCTTGGAGATCGAGCCTCCAGCGGAGAACAGCGCGACGTCGACGCCTCTGAAACTCTCCTCGTTGAGCTCCGTGACCGAGACCGGCCGACCCTTGAAAGGCAGTGTCTTGCCCGCCGAGCGCGCTGAGGCGGCGAGGCGCAGCTCGCAGAGAGGGAAGCGACGCGCTTCCAGGCAGCGGATGAGCTCGATGCCCACGGCGCCGGTTGCGCCGACGATCGCCACGACGGGCTGGGATGGGACGGAGCGAGTGGACGGCATTGAGAGACGGTCTCCGGCAAAAGAAAAGGCCCCGCGGGAGCTCCGGCGGGGCCTCGTGACCTCGAGCGGTTGTTCGCTTCAGACCGCGCGTGTCTCGGGGTTCCCGCCCAAGGGCGTCTTGTGCAGCTTAGCCTCTCGAGCGGCGGCAGCCCGCGAGCGCGTGATGCCCTTGTGTGCCGCCGTCTGACCCGAGGCCGGGGCGCGGCCGCTGGCGGCTCGCTGAGCCTCCGGGACGACGGCGGCGGCGGCGGGAACGACAGTGATCCGGTACAGCAATGAGAGACTTCCGCAGACAGGGCAGCGATTCGCCCAGCCCGGGCACTCCCGCTCGCAGCCTCCGCAAATGCGCACGTGCTCGATCGCCATGGCCGACTCCTCGAGGGGGCCGAAAGTGTAGCGGATCGCACCGCCCCGCGGAAGCGGCCGGCCCGCACCGCAGCCGGCTGCGCAGAGCGGCCGGATTGCGGACTTAGGGCGGACTTAGGGCGGACTCAGGGCGGCTGGAATCCGTACTTATGGAAAATCCGCTGCGCCTCTGGCGAGACCAGGAAGCGCACGAAGCGGTCCGCCGCGGCCGCACGAGCGCTCGGAGGCCTGGCGCGCTGAGTCGGCACGGCCGCTGCGGGATAGTCGATGCGGGGATGCGAGGAGGGCGGAAAGAATCCCACGATGCGCACCCGCGGCTCGATGAGGGCGTCGGTCGCGTAGACGATCCCCAGCGGGGCATCCCCGCGCGCGACGTATTCGAGCGCGGCACGCACGTTCTCGGAGGGAATCAGGTGCCCCGCAAGACTTTGCCACACCCCGAGCGAGCGCAGGGCATCGCGTGCGTAGCGACCCGCAGGCACGGACTCGGGTTCCGCCAGAGCGAGCCGGCCCGAGCGTCCGAGCGCCGAGGCGAGATCGAAGCCTTTGCGGATGACCAGCTTCACCGAGCTGCCCGACGGTGCGATCAGCGCCAGCCGGTTGCCGACGATGTCGCGCCGGGTCGCCGGATCGATGAGACGGCGGGACTCGAGAAAGTTCATCCAGTCGGTGTCCGCGGAGAAGAACACGTCCGCCTGCGCTCCGGCTGCGATCTGGCGCGCGAGCGTCGAGCTCGCTGCAAACGAGAACGTCACCGCTTGGCCAGAGCGGCGCGTGTAGAGCGTCCCGACCGCTTGCAGCGCATTGGTGAGGGATGCCGCGGCGAAGACGAGCAGCGGTCCGACGCCCGGGCGGCTCGGAGCGGCCGCTTGGCTCGCAAGTGCGAGCACGAGCGGGAGGGCGAGCAAGAGCTGCCGGCGGCGCATCGCTATAGCGTACACAACATAGCGGCGGATCCGAGATCAGCTCGATCGACGCGCGCCGGGGGCCGGGTACACGTGGCCGCGCAGCGAGACGGTCTTCACGAGCACCCACAAGCGGCGACCGGCGCAAAGGTTGAGCTCGGTGCTGGCCTCGGTGGTGACCTGAGCGATGAGACGCGGACCGCCGATGTCGATCTCGACGAGATGCGTGTGCGCTGCATCGGGCGCGAGACGGATCAGCGTTCCCTCGAGGCAGTTGCGGACCGAGAGACCCCGCGGCGGCTCGACCCCGAGGATCAGATCGCGAGCGAGCAGCTGCACGCGCACCCGCCCTCCCGGCGTGAGCTCGTCCGCCTGAATCATGAGCCGGCCCGCCCCGACCCGCACCCGCGCGAGTCCGGCAGCCGGGTCCACCGCCTCGATCTCCCCATCGACCACGGCTCCGAGCGCGTCCGATCCGACGGCCGCGCGCAGCTCGGGGGCGAGGCTCACGGCGGCGATATCGCCCTGCACGACCACTCGGCCCGCCTCGAGCAGCACGACGTGGGTTGCAAGCCGCAGCACCTCCTCGAACTGGTGACTGACATAGATCATTGGAACCGAGAGCCGGTCGCGCAGCCGCTCGAGATAGGGCAGCAGCTCGGCGCGGCGCGCGACATCGAGGGAGGCAAGCGGCTCATCGAGCAGCAGCAGGCGCGGCCGGCAGAGCAAGGCCCGGCCGAGCGCGACGCGCTGGCGCTCCCCGCCCGACAGCCGGCGCGGACGCCGTCCAAGGAGCGGCCTCAAGCCGAGCAGCTCGACGACCTCGTCGAAGTCGATGCGCGGTCCTTCCCCGAGCGTGCGCTTCGCGCCGTAGCGAAGGTTTCTGAGCACGTCGAGATGCGGAAAGAGCCGAGCGTCCTGGAACACGTATCCGATGCGTCGGCGCTCCGCTGGCACATCGATCCCGCGCATCGAATCGAAGAGCGTCGCATCTCCGATCCGCACGATGCCGGCATCCGGCCGCAGCAGGCCCGAGATCGCATGGACCGCCGTCGTCTTGCCGCAGCCGGACGGGCCGAAGAGCGCGATCACGCCGGGAGCGCCCCTGTCCTCGCCCGCCGTCCGGAAGGCGACGTCGAGCGCGAACGTCGCCCGCTTCTTCTTCAGCGCGACCTCGATCAAGCGGGCTCCGCCAATCGGCGCATGAGGCGGCGCGCGAGCCACTCCGAGACGGCAAGTCCGGCGAGCCCGAGTGCGAATGAGACGGCGGCGAGGCGCGCCGCTTCGGCATCGCCGTTCGGGGTCTGCAGCGCCGTGTAGAGCGCGAGCGGCAGCGTGCGAGTCTGACCCGGAATGTTCGAGGCGAACGTGATCACCGCTCCGAACTCGCCGAGCCCCGCCGCGAAGGCCGTGACGAGTCCGGCCAGCACGCCGGGCATCATGAGCGGGAGCGTGACCGTCGCGAAGCGGTCGAGCGGTCCGGCTCCGAGCGTGCGGGCCGCCTCCTCGAGCCCGGGGTCCACGGACTCGAGCGAAAGGCGCATCGCGCGCACCATCAGCGGGAACGACATCACGGCGGTCGCGAGCGCCGCGCCGTTGGTCGTGAAGGCGAGCCGCACGCCGAACGCGCGATCGAGCCAGTCGCCGAGGGGCCCGTGGATGCCGAACAAGAGCAGCAGGACGTAGCCGACCGCGACGGGCGGCAGCACGAGCGGCAGATGCACGAACGCATCGAACAGGGTCCTGCCCGGGAACGGGCGGCGCGCCAGGAGCCAGGCGATCGCAACTGCAATGGGAAGGCTCATCGCAACGCTGCGCAGCGCGACAGCGAGGGACAGACGCAGTGCCTCCCATTCCTCGGGGCTCAGCAGCATGGCTCGGCGCGGCTCGTCGTGGGAGCGATCATGATAAGGAGCAGCCCGTGATAAGGAGCAGCCCGTGTGCAGGTCGGGTCGATCGTGATACGCCGCACAGCGGGGTCCGCTCGCGATAAGATAACTTAACCGCGGGTCGCAGCAGTCGACAAACCGCGGGTGCTGCCAAGCGGGGGGCGAGCCGGGTACGCTCGCTTCAGGCGAGCCTCGAGCGAAACTGCCAAACGGGGGGTGGACCCCCGCCGGACGCGGCGCCGCGACGCGCCGCGCATGCCGGCGGGAGTCCGCACCGGCAAGCTCGCACCGCTCGCGATTCTCCACTCCTGCCACGCGCGATACGCCTGCCCACGCGCACACGCCTTGCGTGCGGCCGAGCTATGCGCGATCTTTGCACTCCCTTCCGGAGGGATGCCATGAGACACCCCGCAATCAACATCGTCCAGCCGCGCGGCAAGCTCGGCGTGCTCCTCGTCGGCCTCGGCGCCGTCTCCACGACGTTCATCGCCGGCGTCCACGCCGTGCGCAAGGGCCTCGCCCCGCCAATCGGCTCGCTCACGCAGCTCGGCACGATCCGGCTCGGCAAGCGCACCGAGCATCGCTCGCCGCTGATCAAGGAGTTCGTGCCGCTCGCGAGCCTCGACGATCTGGTCTTCGGCGCATGGGACATCTTCGAAGACGACGCATACCAGTCGGCGCTCACGGCCGGAGTGCTCGACCGAAGCCTGCTCGAGCAACTGCGCCCTGAGCTCGAGGCGGTCCGCCCGTGGCCTGCGGTATTCGACCGGCGCTACGTCCGCCGTCTCGACGGTCCGAACGTGAAGACCGGCACCGGCCGGCGCGATCTCGTCAACGAGCTGCGCGCCGATATCCGTGCGTTCGCGCGCGAGAGCGGCGTGGAGCGGATGGTGATGCTCTGGTGCGGCAGCACCGAGGCGTTCATGGAGCCTCAGCCCGCGCATGCGAGCATGGATGCGTTCGAGCGCGCGCTCGACGCGGATGATCCGGCGATCTCCCCGAGCATGCTGTACGCATACGCCGCGATCACCGAGGGCATTGCGTACGCCAATGCGGCGCCGAATCTCTGCGTCGATACCCAGGCGTTCCTCGAACTTGCGAGCGAGCATCACGTTCCAGTCGCGGGCAAGGACCTCAAGACCGGCCAGACGCTGCTGAAGACGATCATCGCGCCGGGCCTGAAGGGTCGCATGCTCGGGGTCAAGGGCTGGTACTCGACCAACATTCTCGGCAATCGGGACGGCGAGGTGCTCGAGGACCCGGCGAGCTTCCGCACCAAGGAGCTGAGCAAGAAAGGCGTGCTCGATTACATCCTGCAGCCGGACCTCTATCCGGCGCTGTACGGCGAGCTCTGCCACATGGTGCACATCAACTACTATCCCCCGCGAGGGGACAACAAGGAGGGCTGGGACAACATCGACATCATCGGCTGGCTCAACTACCCGATGCAGCTCAAGATCAATTTTCTCTGCCGCGACAGCATCCTCGCCGCTCCGCTCGTGCTCGACCTCGCGCTGTTCCTCGATCTCGCGCAGCGCGCCGGACGCACCGGCATCCAGGAGTGGCTGTCGTTCTACTTCAAGAGTCCGATGTATGCCCCGGGGCTCTATCCGGAGCACGACCTCTCGATCCAGCTCAAGAAGCTCAAGAACACTCTGCGGCATCTGCGCGGCGAGGAGCTCGTCACGCATCTGGGGATCGAGTACTACGACTGAGGAGGTCGATTGATCACTTCATCGGCAATCTGCGCGGCGGTCACGGCGGACGGCCACCCCGCGTAAAACGCGACGTGTGTGATGAGCTCGGCGAGCTCCTCGCGCTTGAGGCCGTTCGCAAGCGCGAGCTCCACGTGGAAGCGCAGCTGCTCGGGACGGCACAAGGCGGTGAGCACCGCGCAGGTGATGAGACTGCGGTCGCGCTTGCCGAGCTCCTTGCGCTCCCACACATCCTCGAACAGGACTCGGGTCGTGAGCTCGGCGAGCTTCGGTGCGATGCGGCTCAGCGATTCGGGCGGACGCGGCGGGTTCTTCTCGGGCATTGCGGCTACTCCTCAGGCGGGGGCTGCCATGCTAGCGCCAGGGCCCGTCGACATCCATGCGCGGTAGAATCGAATGGGATCGTGCCGGTTTCAGCCATGAGCAGAGCATTCGTACACGAGTCGGACGGCGAGCCGGAATCCCCTCCGGAGCGTCCGGTCAGCGATCGCCCCAATCTCGTCACGCCGGAGGGTTTGCGGCAGATCGAGGAGCGCCTGCGCGAGCTCGAGGGCGAGCGCCACGCGGCGAAATCGGCGGAAGATGCGCCGACTCTGGCGCGCATCGAGCGCGACCTGCGCTACTTCAATCGCCGGCGGGGGTCCGCACAGCTCATCGAGCCTCTCGCTGCGTCGCAATCGGTCCGCTTCGGTGTGCGGGTGCGCTTGAAGCGCGAGGAGGGCGGGGAGATCACCTATCGACTCGTCGGGGAGGATGAGGCGCAGCCCGCGCGCGGGCTGTTGAGCTGGGCCTCACCGCTTGCGCAGTCCCTGCTCGGGAAGGAGGTGGGCGATACCGTGCGGTTCCAGGGCGGGGAGCTCGAGATCGCAGGTATCGAGTCCTGAGCCCCGCCGACGAATACTCGAGCCGGCTCGCCGCGCGCGAGGCTTCCCTGCGTGGCCTGGAGAGACAGCAGAACCTAATCGGGGCGCTTCGCCTCACGCTTGCGGCGATTGCCATTGCACTCGCGCTGCTCACTTGGTGCGCACAGCGAATCTCCGCGCTCTGGCTGCTCCTCCCAGCGGCCGCATTCGCGGGCGCGGTGGCTCGTCATGCGGTGCTGAGAGGCCGGTCCGTGCGAGCTGCACGCGCTGCGGCGCTGTATCGCAGGGGTCTCGCGCGCCTCGAGGATCGCTGGGCGGGAAGCGCCCTTCAGGGGGAGCGCTTCAATGATCCGCATCATGTCTATGCCGCCGATCTGGACCTGTTCGGTGAGGGGAGTCTGTTCGAGCTGATGTGCGCTGCGCGCACGCGCGTAGGGCAGCAGACGCTCGCGCACTGGCTGCTGTCGCCCGCTGCTTGCGGGGAGATTCGCGCGCGTCACGATTGCATCGCCGACCTGCGCGATCGGCTCGGGCTGAGGGAAGAAATCGCGGTTCTCGAGGAGGCGGTCCGTCCGGACGGCGCTCAGCCGCCGGACGGCGAGCTCCCGCGGGCTGGCGCGCACGCGCCGCCAGATGCGCGCTCGAACGCCCGGTCCGACGAGCTGCTTTCGTGGGCGGAGTCGGGGAACATCCTTAAGCTGCCGTGGATCAAGGCGCTCGCTCTGCTGTTACCGGCGCTCTTGATCGCATCGGCCCTTCTCTGGGCGTTCGCCGGAATCTGGATGGCGTTCGCGGTCGTGCTGCTGATCGAGGCCGGCGTGCTCTATGGGCTCAGAGCGCGCCTCGATGCGGTGCTCGCTCCGGCGGGGAAGGCATTCGATGAGCTGCGTGCGTTCGCGGGGCTGCTCGCGTGTCTCGAGCGCGAACGCTTCGATTCCCCTGCAATGCGCGCTCTCGTCGGCGCTCTCTCATCGCAGGGCCGCAGCGCATCGCGCGCCTTCGGCCGGCTCGCGACCCTCGCGCAGCTCGCCGAATCGCGCGACAACCCGTTCGTGCAGTGGTTCCTCGCGCTTCCGCTGCTCTTCTCGCTCCAGATCGCACTCGCGGCGGAGCGTTGGCGGCGCGCGCACGGCACGATCGTGCGGACCTGGATCGAGGTGGCGGGCCGCTTCGAGGCGCTCGTCTCGATCGCGCAGTACACGTTCGAGCACCCGGAGGATCCCTTTCCACGGCTCCTCGAGAGCGGCGCGAGCTTTCGTGCCGAGGGCATCGGCCATCCGCTCATTCCGGCCACGCGATGCGTGCGCAACGACGTGGACCTTTCGAGCCGCCTGCGGGTGCTGCTCGTGAGCGGATCGAACATGTCCGGCAAGAGCACGCTGCTGCGCGCGGTGGGTCTGAACGCGGTGCTCGCGATGGCCGGCGCGCCGGTGCGGGCCCGGGCGCTCGAGATGAGCATGCTGCAGGTCGGCGCGAGCATACGCATCAATGATTCGCTGCGCGAAGGCAGCTCGCGCTTCTATGCGGAGATCCTGCGCCTGCGACAGCTCAATGAGCTCGCCGAACACGGGCTGCCGCTGCTATTCCTGCTCGATGAGATGCTCCAAGGGACGAACTCGAAGGACCGGCGCATCGGCGCGGAGGCGGTCCTGCGCTCGTTCATCGAGCGCGGAGCGATCGGGCTCGCGAGCACGCACGATCTTGCCCTCACCGAGCTCGAGGGCCTCGGGCAGGGCGCGTTGCGCAACGTTCATCTCGAGGATCACATCGTCGAGGGGCGGATGCAGTTCGACTTCAAGCTCCGCGATGGTGTGGTCGAGAAGAGCAACGGCCTCGAGCTCATGCGCGCGATCGGCTTGCGTGTTTGAGCTGAAATGCCGGTGCGTCCGGGGGCGCACCCGCCACCCCCGCTTGCTGCGCTGCAGCGTAAGCGCGGCCGAGATAGTGCCAGCGCTTGGATATTGGAGTTAAATCAGAGACCGTAGCGGTCGTCGCTCCCTGAACGGGTCTCGCGACGCGCGGGCCAATGGGCACACAGTGCCCGCCGAGACATGGTGGACGATCTCAAGAGCAAGGTATCGCTCGAAGGAGTGATCGCGACACGCGATCTCAATGCGCGCCCGAGCCGCGAGCCCGAGCATGCTCGCGAGAACGAGATGTTGCTGCGGCTGCTCGAAGCGCTTGCCATCGCGCCCGATGGCATCCTTGCGAGCCTCAGCGGCGCTGCCCTCGAGGCCTGCCGCGCGGAGTCGGCCGGCATCAGTCTGCTCGAGCCGAACGCTCAGGACGAGAGCTTTCACTGGAACGCCGTCGTCGGGGAGCTCGCGCGTTTCGCGGGGCGGCAGATGCCGCGCTGGTCGAGCCCTTGCGGCCTGGTGATCGACTCCGATACGACCCAGCTCCTGCGCTTGCCGGCGCGACATTTCGCGGCGTATGAGGCCGAACCGCCCGTAAGGCCGATCATCCGCGAGCTGCTGCTCGTGCCGCTGCGCGTCGATCAGACGACGGTCGGGGCGCTCTGGGCCGTGCACCATTGCGCCCGCGCTGCCTTCGATCGGGAGGATGCCCGCCGGCTCGCGCAGCTCGGCCGTTTCGCCGGGTTCGCTCATCGCACGCATCGCCTGCGCCCGTACGATGAGGCGCTGCGCGCGAGCGACGAGCACGCGCGCCACCGCATCGAGCTCATGCCGCAGATGACCTGGACGGCGGACGCGCAGGGGCACGTCCTCGGCTTCCATCCGCGCTGGCTCGAGCTCACCGGCATGTCGTGCGACGAGGCGCTCGCCGACGGATGGATACGTGCGGCGCATCCCGACGATCGCTCGATGATCGAGCAGGCGTGGAGGCGCTCGATCGCAACGCACGCCGTCTGCGACCTCGAGTACCGGATCCGGGTCGCCGACGGGAGCTACCGCTGGCTGCACTCGCGGGCGATTCCCTGGTGCGATTCGGAGGCGCGGATCGTCTGCTGGTACGGCACGTCCGAGGA
Source organism: Steroidobacteraceae bacterium (assembly GCA_050738595.1). Taxonomy (GTDB): domain Bacteria; phylum Pseudomonadota; class Gammaproteobacteria; order Steroidobacterales; family Steroidobacteraceae; genus JASHUC01. Next base: position 9,018 of record JBOHZR010000158.1, read on the forward strand.
CATCACCTCGCGCAAGGAAGCGGAGGAGCGCCTCGCGCAGCGCGAGGCGCAGCTCGATCTGGCCACGCGCATCGCCGGGCTCGGCATCTTCGATCACGACCATCGCGCGGACAAGCTGTACTGGTCGGGCAAGATGCGCGACATCCACAAGCTCGCGCCCGGTCTGGAGCCCGGCCTCGCCGCGCTCGCCGCGCGGCTGCATCCCGAGGAGCGCAAGGATGTCCTGGCGGCCGTGCTCGCGGCGCACGATCCGGCAGGGTCGGGCACGTTCGAGCGCGACTACCGGATCGTCCGCAATGATGGCGAGGTGCGCTGGATCGTCTGCCGCGCGCAGACCTTCTTCGACGGCGAAGGTGCACAGCGCCGCCCCAGGCGCACGCTCGGCGCGCAGCTCGACGTGACCGACGCGAAGCGCATCGAATTGGATCTGCGTGCGGAGCGCGAGCGACTGCGCCTCGCGCTCGATGCCGCGGCGGCCGGGGCCTTCGACTGGAATACCCAGACGCGCCAGGTGCAGTGGACCGACGGCCATTACCTGCTGCTCGGGCTCCAACCGGGATCGGTGCCGGCGACCTACGAGCTGTGGAGGCGCCACGTGCACCCCGAAGACCTCGCGCGTGCGAAGCGCGGGGTCCGGGAGGCGCTTAGGACGCAGAGCCGCTACCGCGATGAATATCGGATCATCCGCGCGGATGGCGCGGAGCGCTGGGTGGAGGTGCAGGGCCTCACAATTCAGCAGGGCGGCCGCAGCGTAAGGATGGTCGGGGTCATCATCGACGTGACCGAGCGACGGCTCGCCGAAGCACGGCTGCTGAGCGCGCAGTCGGCCTTGCGCGAGGCCGACCGGCGCAAAGACGAGTTTCTCGCGACCCTGGCTCACGAGCTGCGCAATCCGCTCGCGCCGATCCGCAACGCGTCGCAGGCGCTCAACTCGCCGCGCATCGCGGGTGCGGAGGCGGCCTGGGCGCGGCAGGTCATCCACCGGCAGGTCGAGCACATGTCGAGGCTCCTCGATGATCTGCTCGATGTCGCGCGCATCACGCGCGGGAAGCTCGAGATCAGGAAGGAGCCGGTCGCGCTTTCGACGGTGATCGATACGGCCGTGGAAACCGCACGCCCGCTGATCGACGAGCGTCAGCACACGCTCACCGTCGAGCTGCCTCAGCCCGTGCCGACGATCGAGGCCGATCCCGTTCGACTCGCGCAGGTGCTGTCGAATCTGCTCACGAACGCAGCGAAATACACCGATTCGCGCGGCAGCATCGAGCTGCGCGCGCAAGTCGAGCCCGGCTCGCTCTCGATCCGCGTCCGGGATACCGGCATCGGGCTCACGCGCGCGGAGCTCGCGACGGTGTTCGAGATGTTCTCGCAGTCACAGGATGCGCATAGCCGCTCGCAGGGCGGCCTCGGCATCGGGCTCGCGCTCGTCAAAGGCCTCGTGCGGCTGCACGGCGGGTCGGTCGCCGCATCGAGTGACGGCCCGGGCGCGGGCAGCGTGTTCGCGATCACGCTTCCACTGGAGGAGGCGGGCGAACGCGCGAGCGCGGGTGTGGAGCGCGGCGCCGCGCAGGTGCCGCGCTCGCCGCACGCCACGAGGATTCTCGTCGCGGATGACAATCAGGACGCGGCCGATAGCCTCGCAATGCTGCTGCGGCTCGCCGGCCACGAAGTGCGCGTCGCGACCAGCGGGCGCGCGGCGCTCGCTCTTGCGAGTGCCTTTCGGCCCGTGGCGGCGCTCCTCGACATCGGAATGCCCGAGCTCAACGGCTACGAGGTCGCGCGCGCTCTGCGCTCGGAGCCCTGGGGTCAGGGCATGCGGCTGATCGCGCTCACGGGTTGGGGACAGGAGGAGGACAAGCGCAGGGCGCGGGCAGCCGGCTTCGATCACCATCTGACGAAGCCGGTCGGCTTCGAGCACCTGGAGGGGCTGCTCGGCGGTACCGAGGGATGATCCGGCGGCACCTCGCGCTCTACGTGCTCTCGGTCGGAGTGCTGATGATCGTGCTCGACACGACGGTCGTCACCGTCGCGCTGCCGACGATCCAGGCCCAGCTCGGCTTCAGCGCCACCGCCCTCACATGGGTGCTCAATGCGTATCTGCTGACCTACGGGGGTTGTCTGCTTCTCGGCGGGCGGCTCGGCGATCTGTACGGAGCGCGGCGGCTCTTCCTCGCGGGGCTCGCGATTTTCACGTTTGCTTCGCTCGGCTGCGGGCTCGCACATACGCGGCTCGAGCTCATTGCCGCCCGCGCTGTGCAGGGCGTCGGGGGAGCCGTCGTGACGGCCGTGTCCCTCTCACTGATCATGCAGCTGTTCACCGAGCCGGGGGAGCGCGCCGCGGCGCTCGGCATCTACGGGTTCATTGCCGCCGCGGGCGGCGGCCTCGGCGAGCTGCTCGGCGGAGTGCTGACCCAGGGGTTCGGCTGGCCCGCGGTCTTTCTCATCAATCTGCCGATCGGTGCAGGCGTCTACGTGTTGAGCGCGGCGCTGGTGCCGCGCGGTGAGGCGGCGCGCCGTGCACGCTCGCTCGACGTGGCGGGCGCGGTCGTGATCACGACCGCTTTGATGATCGCGGTTTACGGCATCGTCGGGGCGAACGCGGCGGGCTGGGCGTCCGCGCGCACTGTCGGTCTGCTCGGATGCGCGGTTTTGCTGCTCGCAGCGTTCCCGCTCATCGAGCAGCGGGTGCGCGAGCCGCTGATGCCGCTCAAGCTCTTCAAGCTGCGTAATCTCGTGACGGCGAATGCCGTGGGCGCACTGTGGGCCGCGGGCATCTTTGTCTGGTTCGTCACCTGCGCGCTGTATCTGCAGCATGTGCTCGATTACGATCCGCTGCGCATCGGGCTCGCGTTCCTGCCGGCCGACGTGCTCACGGCGGTGCTGTCGGCCGGCGTCTCGGCGCGCATCGTGATGCGCTTCGGAATTCGTGCGCCGATGGTGTGCGGTCTCGCGCTCACCGTGGCCGGGCTTGCGCTGTTCGCGTGCGCGCGGCTCGATGGCGCGTTCGTGTGGGACGTTCTGCCGGGGATGGTGCTGCTCGGGGTCGGAAGCGGCATCGGCTTCAATCCGGTCTTCCTTGCCGCGACGAACGATGTCGATCCCGATGAGTCCGGTCTCGCATCGGGCGTCGTCAATACCTCATTCATGATGGGCGGGGCGCTCGGGCTTGCAGCGCTCACGAGCCTCGCCGATGCGCGTACCCGCGCGCTGCTCGCGGCCGGCACCCCGCTGCGAGCCGCCCTCAACGACGGTTATCACCTCGCTTTCTGGCTCGCAGCGGCGAGTACGGCCGGCGCGGCGGTGCTCACCATGCTCGTGCTGCGACCGCGGATTGCTGCCCCGGAGACGACGCCCGTCTCGGCATGAGGGTGCCTGCAGCGCGGGGGTGCGCGGGCCGAGCGTAGGAGTCACGAACCGGTCACACCGGGTGCGCTTCAATCGCGAATATGCTGCGCGATCATGGCCGCAATTCCCCAGGACTTAGGAACGCTTCCGGACTCGCGCTATGCGGCCGAGCGGCGGCGGATCGATCAGGGCCGGCCGTTCTCCTGCGACTTCGAAAGCGAGTTCCTCGCGGCGCGCCTCATGAAGGATCGCACGCTGATCCGTGCGGCGGCGTGCCTTGCGTTGCTCATCGTCAGCTCGCGCTTCATCAGCCAGAGCGCGAACGGTGAGGCGCACGGCTTGGAGCTCATCCAGCTCGGTGCGGTTGAGGCTGGCTGCATCGTGCTCCTGTGGCTCGCCTTCGGGGCGGTTTTCGAACGCCACTATCTGCGCTGGGCCGAGATCATCGTGCCGGTGCGCAACACCATGGCCGCGGCTCATTTCGCCGCGGTTGCGGCTTCCGGCCGGGTCGAGCTGTTCATGGTGCTGCCGATGCTGATCATGGGTCCGTTCTTCTTCTCCGGACTGCGGTATCGGGTTGCGCTCGGGACCGGGGTGGCCGCGTTGTCGGCCTTCGCGCTGATGTCGGCGCTCACCCTGCCGCACGCGGTCGCGGTGCGCTGCGGACTGTCCCTCCTCATCGTGCTGATCGGGAGCGCGGTGGCGGCGCGGCATGTCGAAACGGGATTCCGTGAGCGCTTCCTCGAACGTTATCTCATCGAGGAGCTCGCACAGCGCGACGCGCTGACCGGAGCGCTGAACCGCCGCGCGTTCGATGAGAGCTTCTCCCGCATCTGGTCGCAGGCCGTGCAGGGAAGTCGTCTCATCGCTATCGTCCTGATCGATGTCGACCATTTCAAAGCCTACAACGACCGCTACGGCCACCTCGCCGGCGACGACGCGCTGCGCGGGGTCGCTCGCGCGGTGCAGAGTTTCATTCAGCGCCCGGGCGACATCCTCGCCAGGTACGGTGGAGAGGAATTCGCCGCAGTGCTGCAAGGCGCCGACGGCGAGCAGGCGAAGCTCGTCGCCGAGCGCATGCGCCGGGCGGTGATGGATCTCGGCATCGAGCACCGCGCCTCCGCGACGTGCGAATCGCTGACGATCAGCGTCGGCGTCGCGGCGATCCAGCCGAGTCTCGCGCGCGATTGCCGCGGCGCGCTGCAGCTCGCCGATCAGGCCCTCTATCAGGCGAAGGTCAACGGCCGCAACGGCGTGGAGCTCCTCGACGAGGCGGCCTACCAGCTGCTCAGGACCGGCGTGTTCCGCACCGTCGGCGCGCATACAATGCTCGACAAGGAGGCGACGCCGTCCCGGTACGGGGCTGCCGCCGACGGCCGGCGACGCGCCGGCTGATCGCCGTGCCGCAGGCGCCCGGCGCCATGTCGGCTGATCGCGATTCGAGCTGAAAGGTCCTGCGTGAAGATACAAGCCGCCGTGTCCCGAGCCGGCCGTGCCCAGCCGGTCATCGAGGAGCTCGAGCTCGAGGAGCCGCGGGCGGACGAAGTCCGCATCCGCATCGTTGCATCGGGGATCTGCCACACGGATCTGTACTGTCATGCGGGGCTTGGTGTGCCGGTCCCGCGGCCGATCGTCCTCGGCCACGAGGGCGCGGGCATCATCGAGACCGTGGGGAGCGGCGTTCGATCGCTCGCGCGGGGCGACCCCGTCGTACTGAGCGGCGCCTCATGCGGGCACTGTCCCAAATGTCTTGCGGGCCGGCCAACCTACTGCCGCGACGCGATGCCGCTCTCCTTCGGCGGTGCGCGCGGTGATGGCACATCGCCCCTCAGCCGACAGGGCGAGCGGATGCACGGGGCATTTTTCGGCCAGTCCTCGTTCGCCACCCACGTCGTCGCATCCGAACGCTCAGCCGTGAAGGTCCCGGTCGATGTGCCGCTGCACCTGCTCGGGCCGCTCGGCTGCGGAATCATCACGGGCGCGGGCTCCGTGCTCGAGGCTTTCCGGCTGCACCCGGGGGAGTCCTTGGTCGTGTTCGGCGTGGGCAGCGTCGGTCTCGCCGCGGTCATGGCCGCGCGACTTGCCGGCGCCTCGCGCATCGTGGCGGTCGACATTGCGCCCGAGCGCCTGAAGCTCGCGCGCGAGCTCGGAGCGACCGATGCGATCGTCTCGAACGAAGCGGCGGCAGGCGCGCTGCGCGAGCTCGAGCCCTTCGGGTTCTCGTTCAGCTTCAATACGACGAGCGCGCCGGAGGTGTTCACGCTCGCCGCGGAGTGCCTCGGGACGGAGGGAACCGCCGGATTCGTCACACGACCGCGAGGGGAGTGGGCACCGAACATGACGACGCTCCTCGCGTCGGGTCGCAAGCTCCAGGGGATCTTGGGCGGAAGCGCCGCGCCGCAGATCTACATTCCACGACTCATCGAATACTGGCGCCAGGGACGATTCCCGTTCGACCGGCTGGTGCGGGAATTCGCGTTCGCGGACATCGCGACCGCCTGGGAGGCGTGCACGCGGGGCGAGGTGGTGAAGCCCGTGCTGAGGATGTGACCGGCGGCCGCCGCGTATGGCCGCTGCGTATGGCCGGGTCGCGCGGGCCCGGCGCTCAGGCCCACAGCTCGCAATCGATCCCATCGGGATCGGCGAACGGCAGAACGGTGCGCTGCGCGCGCCTCTCGAGCGGCTCGACCTTCGCGCCGAGCGCCTCGAGTGCTGCGCGCACGCGACCGGCATCGAATGGCGCAACGCGGATCGCGAAGGCTTTGATGCTCGGCCGTTCGCCGGAGGGAGTTTGGCGGAGCTCGAGGCGAATATCGGCGACCCTGAAGCGGCGCAGTCCGGCCGACGGCGCTTGCGGGACGAGCCCGAACAATCGCTCGAAGAGTCGAGCCGACGCGTCGAGATCCGCGACGTGGAGCGTCAAGTGCTCGAACCCGTGCGGGCTCACGAGCGCTTGACCCTCGAACAGAGCCGGCATCGGGTTGAATCCGCCGCCGGCCGCGGGCGGAGGACCTTTTCGCGCGTGCGGTTCACCGGCCGGGCGGCCGGGGCCGCTCGCGTGCTTCGCACCGGGCGGCGGCTCGACGCGTCCGCCGAGCAGCTGAACCGAGACGCCGCCGATCACGACGAAGCTCCCGCCGGCGAAGTTCCGAAGCTTCTCCTCATCGAGCCGCGCGCGCCAGGCCATCGCATCGTATGGCCGGGTCGCGATGGCGAAGTGATCGATGTAGGGCTGCGTCTGCGCATTCGCGCCCTGCGACCTCAAAGGACCGATCGACACTGCGCCCGGATGGAAATTGATCTCGTAGCGCAGAGCGGGCTTCTCCTGCCCGAGGAGTCTGCCGCCCTGGAACAAGTGGCTGTAGAAGGTCGCCGATCGCGTGACATCGCGCACGGATGTGCCGATGTGATTGACGAGCTGAGTCACGTGCAGCGGGAGCCGCAGGGACGATGCGGCCCGAGCCGGCTCGGCGCGAGCGAGCCACGGGGCGGTGCTCAGGAGCCCCAGACTCTGGAGGAGCCGACGGCGCGTCAGTGCATGAATCGAATCCGGCGGCAGCGGAGAGGGAGAGGCCATCTGAGCTCCAGTGTGGGCGCCGGGGACCATGCGAGCCTAACCAGGACCGTGCGAGGCTGACTCAAGCCTAACTCCGCATGCCCCGAGCGTCCAGGCGGCGCCGAGGACCTCGGAGCGCGGCACGGCCTAGGTTGCCGGCTTGAGCAGTCCCCCGAGCAGGGTATGCAGTCCATTCCAGACGATCTGCACGCCGATGCAGAAGGTGATGAACGCCGAGAGGCGGATGAGCACGTTCGTACCGTTCGTGCCGAGCTTGCTCAGGATGCGCTCCGCATAGCGGTAGCAGAGATAGACCGCGGCGGCCGTGACCAGCACGGCGAGCACGTGAGCGAGTGTCGTCACCGCGAGCGGCCGCACGCTCCGCGGCGGATTCGCACCGAGCGTGACGGCAACCGAGATGGAGCCGGGGCCGACCGTGAGCGGCATGGTGAGCGGGTAGAAGGCTCGCTGGGTGAGCGGATCGGACTGTGCCGGGGAGGGACGTTCCGAAACCGCGGGCGCTTGGGGACTGTTGAGCAGCGACCAGCCGATCGCACAGACGATGAGCCCGCCTCCGACCTGCACCGCCGGAATCGACACCCCGAAGAAATCGAGCACGTACGCGCCGACCAGGATCGATACGAGAAGCAGGACGAAGCTGTTCACGGCGACGAGCTTCGCCATTCGGTTGCGCTCGGCGGGCGTGAGAAACGTGATCAGCGCCAGATAGATCGGGGCGCTGCCGAGCGGATCGACGATGGGCAGCAGCCCTCCGATCGCGATCAGCGTCGTCTCGATGAAGTGGCGCACCCCGAGGAAGAACATGCCGATTCCCCGCAGCCGTTTACGAGCGGGGTCGCGCGAGCCGCCCGACCCAGCGATACAGCGAGTACGTGACCGCCGCGAAGGCGATGCCGCCGATCCAGAGCGAGGCGGTCTCGAATTTCGCGCCCGCGAGGGCGATCGGGGCGGGATTGCCGGAGAATGCCACGAGCGCAGCAAACACGACGCCGAGCAGACTCTCCCCCACGATGAGTCCGGAGGCGAGCAGCACGCCGAGCTGCCGGGTCGCGGCGCCGGCACCCGCGGTTCGGTCCGTACGACGATCAAACAACCAGCCCGCGATGGCGCCCACGGTGATCATGAGAGTCGCCGAAAGGGGAAGGTAGATGCCGAGCCCGATCGCAAGAGGGGGAAGGCGGAGCGCTCTCGGCAGACGGCGCAGGAGCTGATCGAGCGCGATGCTCACCGCCCCGATCGCTGCGCCGATGCCGATCAGGCTCCAATCGATGTTGTGCTGGATCACGCCTTGCGCGAGTGCAGAGATCAGGCCCGCCTGGGGGGCGGGCAGCGCTCGGGCCGGATTGACCCCCGGGGCGCCGAGAAATCCATAGGCGTGATTGACGAGATCGAGCACCGGAGGGATGACGAGCGCACCGGCAATGACTCCGAGCACGAGCGCCCACTGCTGCTTCGCCGGCGTTGCATCGACCAGCTGTCCGGTCTTCAGGTCCTGAAGATTGTTGTTGGCGATCGAAGCGACCGCGAACACGATCGCAGTGATGAAGAGTGCGAAGGCAACGAGCGACTTGCCGGCATCCGCAGAGGATGCGGAGCGCACCCCGAGCAGGATCAGGAGCAGTGCGCAGATCACGACGACGAGGATCCCGACACCGGAGAGCGGGCTGTTCGAGGATCCGATGAGACCCGCCATGTAGCCGCAGACGGCCGAGACGAGGAACCCCATGATCACGACGAACACGACGCCGCCTACGGTCAAGAGCCACACGTGCGCGCCGAGCCCGCCTGTGAAGCTGAAATGCCAGAGGAGCCAGGCGACCGGCACGAGGCACAGGAGCGATACCAATCCCACCATGCCGATCGGCATGTCGTGCTCCGTCCGGGGGAGCGTCTGCGCCTGTCCGGCCCTGCGCACACGTGCGGCAGTCATGGCGCCCGCGAGCCCGTTCACCACCGGCTTCACCAATGCGCCGAGCGTCCAGACCGCAGCGACGCCGATCGCGCCCGCACCGATGAAGCGTACGTAGTGCGACCAGGCAGCCTGCGCGACGTCGGCTGCCCCGCCGGCCACCGGGTGCAGCACGCTGAAGTGCGGCACCGCCCATCCCCACCCGATGACGGCGCCGACGAGCATCGCGACGCCCACCGACAGCCCCACCAGATGTCCGATTCCGAATAGCGCGAACGACAAACCGAAGTCGAACCCCGTGACGCCGTCTTTCTCGCCGAAGCGAAAGTACTGGACCACATCGCTCGCGAAGACCCGCGTCTGAACGATGACGTAGAAGAGCGCGGAGACGATGGCTCCGGCCATGACCGCCTTGAATCCCGCGCCCTGCGACTCGACCGCATCGATGTGGGGATTGCTCTGGAGACCCGAGCCGACCTTCAGCACCTCGGCGCAGGCGACGCCCTCTGGGTAAGGCAGGTCGGAGTTCGTCACGAGCGCTCGCCGCAGCGGAATGGTGTACATCACCCCGAGGATGCCCCCGGCCGCGCAGATCGCGAACGAGGTCCAGAACGGAAAACCGGTCCACCAGCCGACCATGATGAGACCCGGCAGCACGAAGATGATGGCCGAGAGGGTGCCGGCCGCCGAGGCGACCGTCTGCACGATGTTGTTCTCCTGCACCGTGGCGCCCGGCAGCGCGCGCAGGATCGCCATGGAGATGACCGCGGCGGGGATCGAAGTGGAGAACGTGAGCCCGGCCTTCAGGCCGAAGTAGACGTTCGCGGCCGTGAACACCACCGTGATCACGATGCCGATCACGATGCCGCGGAACGTGAATTCCCGGTGCGCGGCACCAGCGGCCGGTGATTGCATCTGCACGCGAGTCCCCCGAACTTCGACAGGTTCCGGGCGCACTCTACCAGGATACGTGGAAAGCTCCGGGCTCCAAAGCCTCTTTGAAACGAGCGACTGCCGCCGGATCGCCGGCACGTGCCGCTTTCAGCAAGTCTGATGGGGGCCGCGGAGCGCGGTAAAGCACAAGGACGATCAGGGCGGGGTCGGCTGTGCCCAAGCGACGAAGCCCATAGAGGAGCGCCGCATCGAGGCGACGAGCCTGCCGTCCTGCATGAAAATGCGCACGGTTTCGTAATCCTCCGGAGCGAAGCCGACCCGCAGGACTCGGTTGTCGGGCTGCAGCGTAACGGTCCCGCTGCGGCTGTCGGACGCAAGCACATGCGTAAACGTCGAGCAGGTGTAGCGGTCGCGTCGGGTCGCCAGTTCCCGCGGGTCGCCGTGGTCGGTAGCCAGCACGGTAAGCATCGGTCGCGTCTCGCGCCAAGTCGGGGGCACCTACCTATACTGCTGCGCAACAAAGGAATATCTCACCGCACCGTGGACGCGGCCGGGAGCCAGGCGCTCCGCGGCATGGGAGGAAGGCGCCGGTTACCGCGGCGCGATTGCGAAGCTCACGCCTCGCGAAACCGTTTATGATCGCCGCGCGCGAAGCTCGTAGGGATCGGGCGGGGTGTCGAGAGCGACGCAACGACGAGGTTGGGCTTGAAGTATCTGCCTCTGCTGTGGGCCGGATTGTGGCGCAAACGAAGCCGCGCCATTCTCATGCTGCTGCAGATCGCGAGCGCGTTCCTCCTGTTCGGGCTGCTGCAGGGGCTGAGCTCCGGCGTCAAACAGGCGATTGCCAAGACGCACAAGGATCGACTGATCGTGGGGAGCAGCGTCTCGCTCGGCGATCCGCTGCCCATTGCGTTGCTGTCGCGCCTGAGGTCCGTACCGGGAATCAAGGCGGTAAGCCCGTTGGCGCAGTTCCCTGGCCAATATCAGCGGCCAGGGCAGACGATTCCGATCACCGCGGTGGACCCGGGCTCCTTCTTCAGCATCTATGCCGAGTACGTCGTCAGCAAGGCACAGCTCGCGGCGCTCGAAGCAGACCGCACCGGTGCGATCATCGGCTCGGCGAGTGCCCGAAGATTCGCCCTGAAGGTGGGTGATCGGCTCACATTGACTTCGCAGCCGCGCAAGGACGGCTCGAATGCCTGGGTTTTCGACATCGTGGGCACGTTCGACGTACCGGGCGAGGAAGCCACCCCGCTCATCGTGAACTACGACTACGTGAATGATTCCCGGTTCGCCGGTCGGGACACGGTCATCGCGTATCTGGTGCTGGCAACGAGCGCGGCGCGCGCGGGCGAGGTCGGTCTAGCCATCGATAACGCATTTGCAAACTCCTCGCACCAGACCCGCACGCAGTCCGAGGGAGACATGCTCGCCTCTCAGATCCGGCGCATCGCGGACCTGGATTTGATCGTGCGGAGCATCATCGGTGCGGTGTTCTTCGGATTGCTGCTCGCGACCTGCGCCCTGATGATGCAATCGATCCGAGAGCGCACGCCGGAGCTCGCGGTTCTGAAGACGGTCGGCTTCACTGATCGGCTCGTCATGCTGTTGATCGTCGGCGAGGCGGTTCTGTTCTGCCTGTTCTCCGCCGGAATCGGCTTGGGCATCGCTGCGCTATTGCTCCCCCGAGCCAGCCAGTTCATCGGGCTCGCATCCATGCCCGCCATCGTGATCGCTGCGGGCGCGGGTTTCGCGATGCTGCTGGCGCTGATGGGCAGCGCCCTGCCGGCCATGCGAGGGCTGAGGCTCCAGGTGGCCCAGGCGCTCGTCGACCGCTGAAAGGTATCTCAAATGGCCTTCTTCAAGCAGACGCTGGCGCTCACTGCGACGGGCCTCGCCGGGATCCCGCGCCGGCTCGACTCCTCTTTCGTCACCGTGATCGGCGTGACCACCGCGGTGGGTGTGCTGGTGTCCCTGCTCGCAATCGGTGAAGGCGCCGAGATCTTCACCGGTCAGAAGAGCGCCCAGGACCTGGCGGTGGTATTGAACCGCGGCGCGACGAGCGCATTGCAGAGTGTGCTCACGCGGCAGGACCTGGCCGTCATCGAGGCGGCGCCCGGCGTCAAGAGATCGCCGGATGGTAAGCCGTGGGTCGTCGCCACGACCGTCGTCAGCGTGGATGCCATCAAGAAGGACGGGACGCGCGCCAACACGTTTCTCGTGGGGTTCTCGCCCGGAGTGAATGTCGCACAATCCTACATCCGCTACGTCGCGGGCCGGCAGTACCGGCCCGGTGTGCACGAGATCGCCGTGCCCGAGCCGATCACCAAGCAGTACAGAGACATGAACATCGGGGACCGAATCAACCTGCGGGGCAGCGAGTGGAAGATCGTCGGTGTGTTCGCGGGCAACGATACGATCGGCGACAGCGCGATGCGCGCCGATGCCGATACGGTGATGTCGGCGTTCGGGATCAATACCTACCAGATCGCGACCGTGACGCTCACATCCCCGGCGGCGTATCCGACCTTCAAGAACTGGCTGCTCAAGAACCCGGCCATTGCGGTCGATGTGAAGACCGGCCCGCAATACAACAAGGACGAATTCGGCCAGCTGACGGCGCTCGTGGATTTCGTGGCCTACTTCATCGGCGTCGTGATGGGAAGCGGGGCGGTGTTCGGTGCGCTGAACAGCCTGTATGCCTCCGTCGATGCGCGGCGCCGCGAGATCGGGACGCTCCGCGCGATCGGCTTCCGCAATGCGCCGATCATCTGTTCGGTGTTGCTGGAAGGCATGGCGCTCGCCCTGCCGGGTGCGCTCATCGGCGCACTGATTGCATGGCTTGCTTTCAACGGTAACGGGGTCGACGTACAGGGGCTCGTCTTCAAGCTCACCGTCACGCCGAGGCTGATCCTCGACGGCATCACCTGGGCGCTTGCGATCGGACTCATCGGGGGATCGCTCCCGGCGCTGCGCGCGGCGCGCATGCCGGTCGTCGCGGCTTTGCGAGCCAGCTGATGGCCGGATGACGGAGAGGAGACGCGAAGGGTCTCGATCTCGGCGGATCTATCGCTGCCGCGGGACGGGCGCGCCGGGGTTCGCCTTGCCGGCGAGCCGCGCGGCGCGCGTGAGCGCCCGCGGCCAGGCTCGCATCACAGCAGTCGCCGAGGCGGCGATGGGGCGGCACATCGCGACTTGCGCATACAGCTGGGCAAGATACAACCGTCGCGCAAACCGCGCTCGACACGCGTTTGCGTACCGCTGTTGCACCGCGCGGTAGCGGCATCCGTCGAAACGTTCGCACTTCGACCCTAGCAGCTGCGCGAGAAGTGCCGCGGATTGCAAGGCAATGCACATGCCTTCCCCGATCAAGGGGTGCGCTTCCATGCCCGAGTTTCCGACCGGGAGCAGGCCATTCGCGGAATATACGTGGAAGCCCGTCCGCAACGGGCCGACGGCGTACCAGCCATTCTCTCGGCGTGCCCCCTCGAGCGATGCAGCGACACCTCGGCAAATCCGGCGCAGGCGCGCATCGATCACTGCGCCGGCCGGCTTGCCGCGCGCGTCAGCGCGCCATGCCCGCAACGCATCCCGCTGGATGCAGCAGGCGACCGTCGTGCGGCCGCGGTCCGCGACCACCATGCCGCCGTATCCGCCGGGGAAGGACAGGATCGCCAGCAGACCGGGTGACAACGTTGCGTTCTGGAAGCTCGCCTTGAAGGCAAAGAGATCGCTGGGCCGCTGCCGTGCGCGCTCAGGACCGGCTTCGTCCGCGCCGTCGGCGGCCGGTCCGCGCTCCCATGAGCCGTGAGCGTCGACTACGATCGCACTCGCGATCGTCTCGTCGGTATTGCAGAGCAGGTGACGCTCGCCCGTGGATCGCAGCTGCTGCTCGCAGGTGTACAGGTAATTGCAGGTATATGCGCCGGGGGCGCCGCGTATCTCCCGCACGCGTGCGGGCTGAATGACGCGGACGCCGAGCTCGCGCGCGCGCTCGAGCAGCAGTGCGTCGAGGAGGTCACGTCCGATCGCGAACCCGTATCGATGCCGACCCGCAGAGCACGGTGGCATGTCGGCGATGATCGTATGGGAGCGTGTCATCCACCCGACCCGGCGTATTTCGGGACCCGCCGTATCGCGCAACCGCTCGCCGATGCCGAGCTCATCGAGCAGCTCGAGGCTCGCCGGACCGAGACACTCCCCGCAGACCTTATGGCGCGGAAACGGAGATTGTTCCACCACGACCGCGCGCCAGCCGGCTTGCGCGAGCCGGATAGCGATCGAGCTGCCGGCCGGGCCGGCACCGATGATGATCACATCCGCGTCGTGCCGGCTCATCGCGAGGCGGAGGCGCGATCGACCGCGCGGCGCGCCACGAAGCAGTGGGTGAACGGCCACGCAAAATACTCATCGAGCTCCCAACCGGGCGCCTCGGCGGGCCAGAGCTGCGTGAGCTCATGGCCCGCGAAGCCGGCCGCGACGCTCGTCACGGCGTCCTCGCGCGTCACCTCGTTCCCGCCGAGCAGGACGATGCAGCGGCTGCCGATCCGGGCGACCGCGTTGCGCCGCGGCTCGCACGCGATGAACGCTGCGGCGCTCATGGAAACCGCCGCGAGCACCTCCGTCAACGCGGGTGTGCGGAAATGATGCAGAAACAGCGTTGTCAGGCACAGGTCGTAGTTGCGTCGTCGAGCCGACCTGGCCCACTCGAGAGCATCCATGCAGAGAGTCTGCGCATTCCAGCCGAGCGCCGCGAAGCCCTCGAGGGTCTCGGACTCGATCGCGCGCTGTCGATCGAGAAGCACCACGTCCCCCCCTCGCCATCGACGCTGCAATGCTCGCACGAGGCGCAGCGTCAAGCTCGCATCCCCGGCGCCGAGCTCGAGGATTCGCCGCGGCGGCTCGACTCTGCTCAACCGCTCGATCGCATCGAGGAGAATCGCGAGCGAGCGCATGGCGCGATGCACGCGCCGCAGATCGCGCCGCGAACGCCGTGCGCGCGGATCGTGAGGCGGCAAACTGTCGAGCTGCTCCGGCTCGACCACGCGATTGGAGCTGACGCCCGGTGTGCTAGTCGACCTCAAGCAGCGCTCCGTGGCAGGCGAAGCCTGCTCCGAACGAGGAGAGCCACCACCATCCTCCCGGAGCGTGGTCGGCGAGCGCCGCCTCCAGAACGAAATACACGAAAGCGCTGCTCAGGTTGCCGTACTCGCGCAACACCCGCCGGCTGTAGCGCAGCGTGTCGGAGTGGAGCCCCAGTCTTTGCTCAATCGCGGCGAGGACGTCACGCCCTCCTGCGTGCATGATCCATGCGGTGAGGGCGGCCCGGGACAATCCGGCGCGCTCGAGGGTCGTCTCGAGCGCCTCCTCGACGTACTGTGCCGCGAGCCGCGGCACCTCGGGCGTCAGAATGTTCCGTAGGAGCCCGTTGCGGCGCTCGAAGCGCAGCGCGTCCCGCCTGGCGGGCTCGAGCACCGACTGTGAGTCTCTCCACGCGACCCTGCGGCGCTGCGCGGGCGCGCAACGCGACAGCACCGCCGCTCCCGCACCGTCGCCAAACAGGCAGGCGCTGACGAGAACACCGGGATCATCGTCCAGGTACAGCGCGGCGCTGCACACCTCGACACAGACCGAAAGCACATGCTCGCAGTGCCGGGAGTCGAGAAGCGCCGCGCCGAGCTGCCAGTTCGGAAGGGCGCCTGCACAACCTTGCCCGACGAGATCGAACACCCGCACGTGCCGCGATAAACCGAGCCGCTCGATCAGGTAGCTCGTCAGTCCGGGGCAGAGGTATCCGGTGCAAGTCGTCACGACGACCGCGTCGATCGCGGCGGGCTCCAGCCCGGCGCGCTCGAGCGCGAGGCCGCCCGCCTCGCCGGCGAGCCGAGGAGCGTGCGTGGCAAAGCGCCGCTCGAGCGTGTCGGGATCGATCGCGAACGTTTCCTCAAGCGACTCGACCGCAAGGCATCGCGAGTCAATGCCGTTTTCGCGGGTGAGCACGTGGCGCACCAGCGCGCGCGAGCGCGCATCCAGACGCAAGAACCAATCCGACGTCAGGAATGCCTTCCAGCAGTCGCTTTTCGTATAACGATGCGGCGGGGTCGATGTGGCCAGCGCGTTCAGATACATCGGAGGCGGTCGGGGGTCGGGCGGTCGAGTTTCACAACGGGGATGAAACGGATTGGGAGCCGGTACGTTTCCAGGTCTCCATGCGGCCGAACAGTGTTACGCCCAGGGTTCCGTTCACGACTAGGTTCCGTTCGAGCGATGGAAAGTTGCAATGCGGCCAGCCGGCGCCCAGCCGAAGGCCACTGGGCGGCGAGAAACCGTCGTAAGGAGCGTGTAATCCTTTCGCGCTACTCTCGCTGCTGTGTTCAGGACGGACGGGAGGTGACGCCATGCCCGCCAGCGAGTTGGAAAGCAAGTTGCGCGCGCAGGTACGCGAGCGAGTCCGGGACGGCCGATTGTCGTATGAGCAGCCCAAGCGCCTCTGGGCCGGACAGGGCAGCCAGGAAATCTGCGCCGTGTGCGGCGCGATCATCAGGATCGCGGAAGTGGAATACGAGGCGGAAACCGACCTCAACGGAGCCACCGTCGTCACCCACTTCCACATTCAATGCCACGCCGCATGGAAGCGCGAATGTGTGCGCCAGGACCTCATCGCCCGGGTGGGTTCGCCCGCCACAGTCCTCATCACTGGGTGCGACGACCCTCCTTGACCGGGAATTCCGGCTGCACTTGAGTCGCTTTTCGGAGATACTGAGGCGCGGCGCCGGGTCCGGATCCCGATAAGCGCGACCAAGACGACAATAAGCAACCTCAGGGGAAGCCGATGACCAAGAAGTACACCCTATTGCTGGCAATCTTGGCGCTGGCCGGCGGCATCGTGAGCGCAGATGCCGAGGCGGCCGCGACCAAGACCTGCGACCGCCACTGCCTGATGGCGCTGGCCGACACCTACCTCGCTGCACTGGTCGCACACGATCCGCGCATGGCTCCGCTCGCTGCCAACGTGAGGATGGTCGAGAACGCAAAGCGCATTCGGCCGGGCGAGGGTCTGTGGAAGACGGCGACGGCCGGCCCGACTACATTCAAGATCGTGGTGCCCGATGCGTACTCTCAGGAGGTCGGCGGCATGGTCATGATGCAGTCCGACGGCAAGCCGGCGCAGGTGGGCTTCAGGCTGAAGCTCGTGAACGGCAAGATCGTCGAGGCCGAGCACATGATCGCGGTGCCGCGGGGGGCAAGCCTGGCGAATCTTCAGAAACCGCGTCCGGCCATCCTGATGGACGTGCCCTATGAATACCGGGACTCGCGCGGCCGCTTGATCCACATCGCGAAGTCCTATTACGACGCGCTCGACAACAACAATGGCTCGCTCGCACCATTCGCTCCCGATTGCGAACGCCATGAGAACGGCATGCGGACGGCGCCCAACGGCGGCGCTCTCGGCGCGAGTGGGCCTCCGGGGGCACCGCCGCGGCCGCCTAGCCTGGTCGGCATGCAGACCTGCACCAGCCAGATCAACTCGGGCGTTTTCCAGTACATCACGGTGATCGGCGACCGCCGCGTCGAGGTTGCCGACGAGCAGACGGGACTTGCGATCGGGTTCTCGCATTTCCACCACGCCTTCACGCAGCACGAGTTCAAGATCTATGGCAATCCGAGCAGCGACGTGGTGAAGATGGCCTACAAGCCGTTCGATCTGCCTGCGATGCACATCTTCAAGATCTGGGGCGGCCAACTCCACGAGATCGAGGCGATGGGCTTCACCGCACCGTACAACTCCCCGTCCGGTTGGGGGGAGTGACCCTGATCAGATGCCGCGGTCGCGCACGCTGCGGCGAATACGCAGCCGTGCCCGCAACGCGACGATCGGTTGCAGCACGCCCCGCTCGAGCCTGCGCCGGTTTACCCGCAAGACCCGCACGAGCTCCACGGGTCCTGCCTCGCCGGCAGAGAGACTTCCGCGATCAGCCGAGCTCATGCCGGTGTGCAGCTGCCGCGGACGGCCCTCACCCGCGAGCGCGCGATCCGCACCGCGAGCGGCGGGTCGCGGGCACTCGGGGTATCCGGGATGCAGGCATCCGATCTGAACGGTCCATTGCCGGCTACGCTCTGGGTCCTCGAAGAGCAGAGGAAACACTGGCGGCCGATCCGGATGCACGCGGTAGCCAAATTCCTCCGAGTAGCCACCGGCAAGGTAGGAGTTGTGATCCGCCTCGAGAAGGGAGTCAGCTGACCCGGGCCGATCCGCCCATTCGGGGAAATAGCGATGCAGCTCATCCGGTAGCCGGGTTGCGCTTCGTTCGTATGGCATCGTCTGCTCCATGACAGCGACTCACGGGGGCGCACAGAGCCATTCCTCGAGCTCCCGCACGGCCTTCTCGAAGAGGGGCCGATAAGCAGAGTCAGAGGCGAAGTGCTCGCGATGCGCCAGGGCTTCGCGATAGATCGCCGCCGTGCGCTCGACCCATGTACGGGTGTTCTCGTGGCCCTCGCGCCGAAGCAGGAAGGCGATCCGCTCCGACTCTGGCCGCGCATCCCGCATGTCTGTGTCATCAACCCCGCAGCAGCTGTCGCAGCATGTAGGGCAGGATACCCCCGTGCCGGTAGTAGGCGGCTTCGATGGGCGTGTCGATCCGCACCGTGGCGTCGAATGGCTTTGCATCAGCTCGAGGCCCTGCCGCACGCACGTGAATCGTGTGGCCTGGCGCGATGGTGCCGGTCAGCCCCGTAATCTCGAACGTCTCCTCGCCGGTCAGGCCGAGCGTGGCCGCGCTCTCGCCCTGCCGGAACTGCACGGGCAGCACACCCATGTCGATGAGGTTGGCGCGGTGGATGCGCTCGTATGATTCGGCGATCACGGCGCGCACGCCGAGGAGCGCCGTACCCTTGGCCGCCCAATCACGCGAGGAGCCGGAGCCGTACTCCTTGCCGGCGAGGATGACGAGGGGCGTCCCGGCCTCGAGGTAGTGGGTCGATGCGTCGAATAGGGTGGCGCGAGGACCTCCGGGGACGGTGAAATCCCGGGTGAATCCTCCGTCGACACCCGGCACGAGCCGATTGCGCAGCCGGATATTGGCGAAGGTTCCGCGGACCATGACCTCGTGATTTCCGCGGCGCGAACCGTAGGAGTTGAAGTCCTTCGGCTCGATGCCGAGGCTCTTCAAATATGCGCCCGCGGGAGAATCCGGAGCGATCGTTCCGGCGGGGCTGATGTGATCGGTCGTCACGGAATCACCCAACATCGCGAGGATTCGGGCTCCCTTGATATCGGTGAGCGGTGCGGGTTCGGCGCGCACGCCGGCGAAGTACGGTGGACAGCGAACATAGGTCGAGCGCGCGTCCCACTGGAAAGCATCGCCTGCCGGCACGCGCAGGCTTCGCCAGCCCTCATCCCCGGTGAACACGTCGGCATAGTCCTTTGCAAACAGATCAGCCTGCACACAGGCATCGATCACGCTCTGAATCTCGCGGCTCGTCGGCCAGATATCCTTGAGGTACACGGGCTTCCCGTCGCGGCCGGTGGCGAGCGGCTCGCGCACCAGATCGATCTCGAGCGTGCCGGCGAGCGCGTAGGCGACCACCAGGAGTGGCGAGGCGAGGAAATTCATGCGGCATTGTGCATGGATACGTCCTTCGAAATTGCGGTTGCCCGAGAGCACCGAGCAGACGGTGAGGTCATGCTCGGCGACGGCCGCGCCGACCTCCGGAATCAGCGGACCGGAGCTGCCGATACACGTCGTACAGCCGTAGGCGACGAGATTGAATCCGAGCTGATCCAGGTACCTCGTGAGCCCGGCGCGCTCGAAATAGTCCGTCACGACTCGAGAGCCCGGCGCGAGGGACGTCTTGACCCATGGCTTGCGGGTGAGCCCCCTCTCGACCGCATTGCGCGCGAGCAACGCGGCACCGATCATCACGGAAGGATTGGAGGTGTTCGTGCAGGAGGTAATCGCCGCGATCACCACGTGTCCGTTGTCGACCTGAGTGTGCGCGCCGTCAGCCAGGGTGATGTCAACCGCGGCGTGCGGCCAGTCGTCGCCGCGTTTGCTGGTTCGCAACAATCGGGGCTCATCGCCCGTGGCTCCCGCGTCGACCGCGATCGGGTCGCTCGCTGGGAACGATGCGGCGACTGCCTCGTCGAGTTCGCTGAGTACCGCGTTCTCCTGCCCCTCTCCGGCGAGCAGCGCGCAGACTGCCCGGGGGACGCTGTGCAGCGGGATCCGATCCTGCGGCCGCTTCGGTCCGGCGATGGACGGCTCCAGGGTGCCCAAGTCGAGCTCGAGGGTCTGGGAGTACGCGGGCTCGCGCGCCGGCTCATGCCACAGACCCTGCTCCTTGGCATAGGCTTCCACGAGTCGAACCTGCTGCTCCGGCCGGCCGGTCAGACGCAGATAGGAGAGTGTCTCTTCATCGATCGGAAAGATCGCACAGGTCGCGCCGTATTCCGGACTCATGTTGCCGAGGGTTGCCCGATTGGGCAGCGGGACGTTCGCAACACCCGGGCCGTAGAACTCGACGAACTTCCCGACGACGCCCGTGCGGCGCAGGAGCTCCGCGACCGTGAGCACGAGATCGGTGGCGGTGGTGCCCGGCGTAAACTCGCCGGTCAACTTCAGACCGACCACCTGCGGGATCAACAGACTCATCGGCTGCCCCAGCATGGCCGCTTCGGCCTCGATGCCGCCGACGCCCCAGCCGAGCACGCCGAGGCCGTTGACCATCGGTGTGTGCGAATCGGTGCCCACGAGGGTGTCCGGGAAGGCGATCACCCCGTCGGCGTCCTTGCGTGTGAACACGACACGCGCCAGGTGCTCGAGGTTGACCTGGTGGCAGATCCCGGTGTCCGGGGGCACCACGCGGAAGTCGGTGAATGCCTGCTGTGCCCAGCGCAGGAGCTGATATCGTTCTGCATTGCGCTCGAGCTCGAGGCGCGCGTTGATCGTGAAGGCATCAGGTCGACCGAAGACATCGACGATGACGGAGTGATCGATGACGAGCTCCGTGGGAATGAGCGGTTTGATGCGCCGCGGGTCCCCGCCGAGCGCAATGATCGCATCGCGCATCGCCACCAGGTCCACCACGCAGGGCACGCCGGTGAAATCCTGCATGAGGACCCGAGCCGGCGTGAAATGAATCTCGTGCCGTGATTTCTCATCGGGTCGCCAAGCGGCGAGCGTTTCGATCTGATGAGCCGTGACCAGTCGGCCATCCTCGTTTCGCAGCAGGTTCTCGAGCAGCACCTTCAGCCCATACGGCAGGTGATCCGCGCCGCGGATCGGGGAGAGTGCGTGGAACTGATAGCTCGCCTCACCGACGCGAAGCCGGCGAAGCGTGCCGAAGCTGTCATCACTCATAGGGCCCGACTCCTGAAGCTCATCCGGAGCGCCCAGCATCGTGCGCGCTCGCCGTCGCATCCGCGCCTCGCTATCGAATGAGCAGCATGATTTTACCCGGCAAGTGTCCGGATTTCAGGCGCCGGCAGGGCTTGCGCGGCATCGGCGAGCGGTACTCTGCAGCTGGCGCGGCAGCAGCAACGCCTGCGGTCAAGGATCCCACGCGACGCAAGGCCCCTTCAGTGCGCCTGATGGGGCTTGCGCGGTGTCATCATGACAGTCGCGGGCTTGTTCTTGTCCTTGATCAAGATCGCCAGGAATTTCGCCGGCTCGGTCTTGCTCGCGTTGGCGCTGACGGTGTGGATATCGGTGGGACTCTCATAAAACGTCTGGCCTGGGCCGAGCGTCACGCGCGGACCTCCCTTGACCTGCATGATCATCGTGCCCTGCAAGATGTAGACAAACACCTGAGCATAGTGCCGATGCGGCGGGGAGCTGGCGCCGGGGGGAACCTCGATCACGCTCATGAGCACCTCTTTGCCCGGCACGCCGATGAGGTCGCGTCTCATCAACGGGCCAGCACCACGGCGCGAGGCGGAGGTAACGACGTGTGAACCTGAGTCGGTCGGCGCCTGCGCGCGCGCCAGGGGCGCACACAGGAGAAGCGCGGCGATGGCGGTACCGAGCTTCAGGATCAGGGGCGAGCGATGGGCGAGAGTCGACATGTGTGCGCCTCCGAGAGGGGGGGAAGCGAGCGGCGGAGAAGAGCTGAGACGATGATTTCTGCCGCCCGATTCGTATCGTGCTCCAGCGTACGTATCTTCCGCAATCGCTGCCGCGCCTGAAGTCGCGCGCTCTACCCGCCGTGCCACGTGAGCTTCGCGTAGACGCTCCGAGCGATCTCGATGCGGGAAGGTCCCGGGAACCCATACTCGGGGTGATACGAGTGCACGAGGTTTCTTCCGTCGAGCGACAACTCGATGTGCGTGCTCGCCTGCCAGGCGATGCGCGAGTCGAGCTCGAAGTATGCGGGGACCGTTCCAGGAGTAGGTCCATT
The DNA here is from genome assembly GCA_050738595.1 of Steroidobacteraceae bacterium. Classification (GTDB taxonomy): domain Bacteria; phylum Pseudomonadota; class Gammaproteobacteria; order Steroidobacterales; family Steroidobacteraceae; genus JASHUC01. The sequence continues at coordinate 31,142 of JBOHZR010000158.1, forward strand.
GTTAGTGTGCAGCGTGTCGACCCAACGTAACGCGGCATCGAACTGTACGTGCCGAGGCAGCTCGATCGCTGACCGCAATGAGAATTGGTGTCGCGGATCGGCCGTTTCGTTCAGGGCGTCGTTGATGTCCACCTGACCTGGCTTCACGCGCAGATGCTCCATGAGCAGCGTGTATCCCGCGTGCAGTGACCAGCCGGGCAGGGCCTGGAAATTACCCGAGAATTCGAGCCCGTACGTGTCCCCTTCCAGAGCGTTGGCGAAATACAAGGGCAGCACCGTCTGAGGGGTGAAGCTGGTGCTGCGCAGATCATCGTAGTCGTTGTAGAAGGTCGAAACCGACGAGCTGAAGCGCGCGCCGATCTGTCCGCGGTATCCGAGCTCGTAAGCAATCACGCTCTCCGAGCGAAAATCCGCACCGCCCTGAAGGAGCTGCGGACCGGGCGGCGCAGCCTCGTACAGGTCGCGATCCACGCGCGAGGGGGTGCGTACCGCTCTCGAGACCGCGCCCCAGAGTGACTCCTCGCTGGCGAACGTCCATTGGAGGCGCAGATCGGGCTGCCATTCCCAGCCGGTGTAGTCATTGCGTTCGAGCTTGGTGCCGAGGACGAACGACAGGTTCCGTGCGAGCGGCATCTCGTCCTGAACGAATATATCGTACAGATTTTGATCCAGAACATTCGGCAGGAATGCGAGTCCCGGCGCATCGCTCACGTCATCGTGGGTGCGGCGGAACCCCACACCCCACACGATCCGGTGGTAGGTTCCGGCGCCGAAGCGGTCCTGGAGCTCGATGTCGTAGGTCGTGAGGTCGTCCTCAAGGGCGCCGGCCGGCGCGAGCTGCAGCGGTCCCAGCGTCAGTGCCGGCTGCGGATCGAGCAGATGCGTGCGGTCGATGTAGGACAGCACGCTCATATCCGAGTCCTGCGAGAAGCGGCGGCTCCAGCGCCCGAGCAGATTCCCGCCGCTCGTCGCGGCGGCTCCGCCGCTCGGTTCGTCCTCATGGCCGCTGTAGAAGTCGCCCTGCAGCGTGAGCGCGTCGCGGCTCGTGGGGTCCGAGTCGATCCGGAATCCGCCACGGCCCTGATGCCAGGCGTCCGATCCGGGCGCGCCATCGGTCATCATCTGCGCGTCACGATCGACGTACTTTGCGTATACGCGGTACGAGGTGTTTGGGGATATCGTGCCGCCATAGCGCACGCCGCCGAGCGCATCGAGTTGATTGCCTGCGCCTCCCTCGGCATAGGCGCCCTGTGTGTCTTTCGCACTCTTGGTGATGATGTTGATCACGCCATTCACGGCATTCGCTCCCCACAGCGTGCCGCCCGGTCCACTGATCACCTCGATTCGATCGATGTCCTCGAGCAGATAGTCCTGAACGTCCCAGAACACTCCGGAGAACAGGGGCGTATAAACCGTGCGGCCATCGATGAGAACCAGCAGCTTGTTCGCGAGAGCGGTGTTGAATCCGCGCGCACTGATCGCCCAGTCATGGGAGTTCGTCTGTGCCACCTCGAGGTTGTCGGCGAGCCGAAGCACCTCCGCGATGCTGGTAGCTCCCGAGCGCCGAATGTCCTCTTGAGTGATGACCTGGATGGCGGAGGCGGCGCGCAGCAGCTTCTCGGGGTGCCTCGCGACCGACGTGACTTCAACATTCATCAGTTGCTCGATAGTGAGGCCTCTCAAGCGATTGACACCCGATGAGCCGGTATCAGCCCGCACGGGGAACATCGCAATCATGCAGACCGCGAACATCCCGAGGGAGGTGACAGGCACGAGCGGGTGCGTCTTCATCGGGAGGTCTCGGGCATTGCAGCAGATAGGGTGAAGCAAAACATCGCCCCCTCGTTCATTCGGCTCTCTGCCCACACGCGCCCCCCGTGTCGTTCGACGATCCGTTGCACGATAGACAGGCCGATGCCCGTTCCGGGAAAGCTCCCCTCGCCATGCAAGCGTTGAAACACTCCGAAGAGCTTGTGCGCATGCGCCTCGTCGAATCCGACGCCATTGTCCTCGATGCGGTAGACGTGCTGGCCATCGAGCTCTGCGCTCGTCACGGCGATACGCGCGACGGGTCGTGTGCCGGTGAATTTCAGCGCATTCGACAGCAAATTGACGAGCACCTGGCGAATGAGGGATGGGTCTCCCCAGCCGTCCGAAAGCTCGGCAATGTGGACTTCAAGCGCGCGCGAGAGACACCGCTCCGTGAGCTCGGTCATCACGTCCCGCACGAGATCGCTCATCGCAATCCGGGCGGGCGCGAGCGCACCGCGGCCGGCCCGCGAAAAATTCAGCAGGTCTTCGATCAGTTGGCTCATCCGCTGGGCGCCTTCGCGAACCCGCTGGAGCAGGGAGCGCCCCTCCTCGGGCACGCTCGGGCCGAAGTCCTCGATGAATGCATCGCAGAACCCTTCGATGACGCGCAGCGGTGCGCGCAGGTCATGCGAGACGGAGAACGAGAATGCCTCCAGATCCCGATTGGCGACCTCGAGCTCGCGCGTGCGCTCGAGTACACGCTGCTCGAGCTCGCGGTTGGCCCGCTTGAGGTGACGCGTCTCGAGCGCGCGCGTGATGACGGGCATCATCTGATTGAGTCGGAAGGGCTTGAGGATGTAGTCGAGCGCCCCGGCTTGCATCGCTTTCACGGCGGTGTCGATCGTGCCATGACCTGTCATGACGATGGCGGCCAGATCACGATCGACGCGCTGCGCGGCCCGCAGCAGTTCGATGCCGTCGAGCGCGGGCATCATCAGATCCGTGAGCAGGAGATCGAAAGTATCGGGCCGCAGCGATGCGAGCGCCTCACTCGCAGAGGAGAACCCGACGGGCGAATAGCCCTCGAGCTCCAGGGTGTCGCAAAGAGCGCGCAACTGCGCGACTTCATCATCGACGATGAGAAGTCTCGCGAGGGGACGCACGGATTGCGACATTTCGGGCTGCTCGCTCATGCGGCTTGCGTTCCGGAGGTGAGCTCCGCCAGTGCAGCGCGCAGCTCGAGGAGCTTCGGCGGCTTGCCGAGAACGCGGTCTACGTGCGGGGGAATGTCGTTCTCGGCGAGCAGGCGTCTGCCCCACCCGGTGAGGAGAATGACGGGCGTGGCGGCAGAGGCGGCGCGCACGGAGGCGGCGACCTTGCGCCCGTCCACATAGGGCATACCGAGATCCGTAATGACGAGGGCGAACGGCGCGCCCCGCCGCTGCGCCGCTGCAAATTCATCGATACCGCGCTGTCCGCCTTCGGCTGCGGTCACGACGTGGCCGTCGGCCTCCAGAATGTCGCGCAGCGACTTGATGAGCAGTGGGTCATCATCGACGAGCAGGATCGAGAGTCGCCGCCCAACCGGAGCACCGCCACTCGCCGGCGCTGTGTGCTGCGGCGCTACGCTCGTCACCGAGAAGGACAACCGCAGCGTCGTTCCCTGTCCGGGGGCGCTATCGATCTCGAGCTCGGCGCTGTGGCGCTGGACCATGCCGTAGACCATCGCGAGCCCAAGGCCAGTGCCGCGCTCGCCCTTGGTCGTGTAGAACGGCTCGAGGCATCGCCGGCGCGTCTCCTCATTCATGCCGATGCCAGTGTCGATCACTTCCACGTGCACGCGAGACTCTGCATCGCTCGGGGCTGCGGCGCGGCTCGAGCCGACCGGCGCGTTCGAGAGCCGGGTCCGCAGGGACAGTGTTCCGCCTTCGGGCATTGCATCGACAGCGTTGAAGACCAGGTTGGTGAGCGCGTCGCGGATCTCGCCCTCGGCGCCCATGATCTCGGGAAGGCCCGCCTCGAGCTCCGTCTTCAAGCGGATCACGACGCCGCGCTGCTGGGGCAGGTCGCTCCAGCGCGCACGGGTCAGCTCGACCACGTGCTCGATCGTGCGGTTGAGGGCGACATGCGCGAGCACGAGTTGCGGCTCGCGCGGCCGGTAGAATTCCCGCATTCGAGCGACGGTGTCGGCGACATCCTCTATGGCGCGCTGAATGGTCACGAGATAGCCGCGTGCCCGCTCGCTCAGGTTGGTCTCTCGTTCGAGGAGCGACTCGGTGTACAGCGCGACCGGCGAGATGGCGTTGTTGATGTCGTGTGCGATGCCGCTCGCCATCTGCCCAAGGGCGCGCAGCCGCTCTTGCTGCATGACGGTCTGCTGCGACTGCCGCAAATCATCGTACGCCTGCTGCAGCGCTCCATGCAGCTGAGCTTGCCGCGCAGCGAGGGCAACGTGATCGCACAGATGACGCAGGAATTCGCAATCGGCACTGCTGAAGGCCTCCTTGGTGCGCCGCGCGGCGATGAGGACCCCGCAGACGCTTTGCTCGACGAGCATCGGGGCGATGACGAGCGAGTGCAGTCCCGCCCGCGCGAAGCGTTCCGGAAAAGCAAACGGCAGAATTGAGGTGTCCGGTTCGTACACGAGTGCGCCTGCGACGCAGCGCGAAAGCCCGTTCTCACCGATGGGAATCGCCGAGTCCTCGGCGATGGCGAGCAGGTGGCTCAGCGCTATGCTGCGGGGGCCGATCGACTGCAGCGAGATGGCCGTCGCGCCGGGCTCATGCGTGCATACGCAGCCGAAGTCGATCGGCAAATCCGCCTCCAGTGTTCCAACCACGACCTGGAAGATGCTCTTGAGGTCGAGGCGATCGCCGATCGCGCGCGTGATCCTGTGCAGCAGATCGAGTCGCGCGAGCTGGCTTTGCAGCCGGCTCTGACCCTCCTCGATGCGCGTCAGCATGTGATTGAACGCGCCCGTGAGCAATCCGAGCTCGTAGCCGTGAGGCTGCGCGGCGCGCACGGAATAGTCGCGATTCAGGGAGACGACTTTCGCGAACTCCGCGAGCGCGAGGATGGGCGCGGAAATCTCGCGCTGCAGGCGCTCTGCGATCAGATAGGCGATCACACCGGCCACGGCGAGGATGATGCAGGCGATCAGCGCGTAGAGACGAAACCGCTCGTAAATGGCGCCGAGGTCGGACTTCAGATACACGGTCCCCAGGCGGCGGCTACCCTGAAATACGCTCTGAACGGCAGTGAGCTGCGAAGGCCCGAAGCGGTAACCGGGGGGCGGCGCGCGCGCGGGAAGCGACGCACCAATCTTCTGCGGATACGCCGCGAACAGCTTTCCGTCGAGCGAGTAGAGGGCTGCGGCAATGACATGCGGTTCGGCCTTGATCGCCGAGAGAACCCCGCGCGCATCGTCCGGGTTGTCG
>JBOHZR010000159.1:0-32550 GCA_050738595.1 Steroidobacteraceae bacterium
TGCGTACCGAGCGCTCATAGGCCCACAGGTAGACATCTCTTAGAAGCTCGACCCGGTTGAGCTCGTAGACTCCGATCAGGCCATCGATGTAGAGCTTGTCAGGGACATCGACGAACGACAACGGCACCAGATTGTTTTTGATCAGTGGAATGTTCGTGCGAGCCGCGACGTTCGCTTATTGACGTCGACGGTAGTATTGGCGCATAGATCACTACATGCCCATCGTGCCCATCGGATAATCTGCCTTTCGACATCAGCCGGAGAATTAGACCGAGAGCGATCGACGGAGGGGTCACAGCCTATGGAAGCTGAGATTCGAGAATGTACTGACGCGTACTCCTCGAGAATGTGTCGGAGCTCGAGCTGGATGCCACGCATTCCGTGCAGGGGCGCGATCGAAGCAGTCACTTCGCAGTTGAATAATTGCGAGCAAGCCCTCGCGCGGCAGATGAGCGCTGCCAAGAAAGTCGACACGGGCGCGCTGGCGGACGTTGGCCAGGAGATGCAGGACCGTGCCTGCGTACGTCGAACGTCTCCGGCAGCTCATCGCCTGACCGCCTCTCGATCTCATCTTGAGGACGGCCGCGGCACGACCGCGTGCCCGCCGTTGGCTTTGGTGCGCTAGGACGGATTCCGTGGAGGCGCGAACCGAAGTGACCTTCATTGGGGAACGGACCATGGACAGAAATCGAGGTGCATTTCGCGCGGCGCCGCCGTTGACGCGGCGACGGTTCGTACAGGGCTTGAGCGGCAGCACGCTCGCGCTCGCTGGAGTCCGCGGGTGGGCCGAGAGCCTCGGCAGCGGCACTCCCACCGTGCTATCCGGCACTGAATTCGATCTTGAGATCGGCGCCCGGAAGGTCAACTTCACCGGCCAGCCCCGGCCGGCAACGGTGGTGAATGGGCAGCTTCCCGCGCCGCTTCTGCGCTGGCGAGAGGGCGACACCGTGACGCTGCGCGTCTCGAACCATCTGTCGGTGCCGAGCTCGATTCACTGGCACGGCATGATCGTTCCGGCGGATATGGATGGGGTGCCGGGCCTTTCCTTCTCCGGCATCGGCCCGGGTGAGACGTACGTTTACCGCTTTCGGGTCAACCAGTCCGGGACGTACTGGTATCACAGTCACACGCGCTTCCAGGAGCAGACGGGGCTTTACGGCCCGATCGTGATCGAGCGGCGCGGGGGTGAGCGGTACCGCGTTGAGCGTGATTACGTCGTGCTGCTCTCGGATTGGACGGACTCCGACCCCGAGCACATCTACGCCACCCTCAAACGCCGGAGCGACTACTACAACTTTCACGAGCGGACCCTCGGGACGTTCTTCCGCGATATTCACAATCAGGGCTGGCGCCGCACGATGGACGACCGGCTCCTGTGGGGCCAGATGCGGATGGACCCCACGGACCTCGCCGATGTCACCGGGTACACCTACACGTATCTGATGAACGGGACGGCACCTGCCGGAAACTGGACGGGGCTCTTCCGCGGCGGCGAGCGGGTCCGGCTGCGTTTCATCAACGGCTCCTCGATGAGCTTCTTTGACGTTCGCATTCCGGATTTGAAGTTCAAGGTGATCGCGGCGGACGGGCAGGACGTGGAGCCGGTCACGGTCGATGAGTTTCGGATCGGGGTAGCAGAAGTGCTCGATGTGATCGTCGAGCCGAAGGAAGAGCGCCCCTACACGATCTTCGCCCAGTCGATCGACCGCTCCGGCTACGCGCGCGGCACGCTCGCGCCGCGCGCGGGGCTTGCGGCTGCGGTTCCCCCGCTTGATCCGCGGCCCCTGCTCACGATGGCCGAAAGCATGCCGAATAAGGAGGATATGAAGGGCATGTCGGGCATGCAACACGAGCAACACGAGCAACACGAGTCGATGCCGGACATGAACGTGGCCGGGATGGACATGGAGAAAGCTCTGTCCGTTCATCACGCGCCCGCCGAGTACGGCCCGGCCGTTGACATGCGAGCGATGCATCCCGAGAGCCGACTCGATGATCCGGGAGTCGGCCTGCGCCACAACGGCCGCCGGGTGCTGACGTACGCGGACCTGCACACGCTCGGCGGTTCGATCGACTCCCGCGAGCCGGGCCGTGATGTCGAGCTCCATCTCACCGGCCACATGCAGCGCTACATCTGGTCGTTCAACGGGCAGAAGTTCTCTCAAGCCCAGCCGCTCAGGTTCAACTACGGGGAGAGGCTGCGCATCGTGCTCGTGAACGACACGATGATGAATCACCCGATCCATCTGCACGGGATGTGGGGTGAGATCGAAGATGAGGACGGCGACTTCCTCGTCCGCAAGCACACGATCACTGTGCAGCCGGGCCGGCGAATCGCCTACGGTGTCACGGCCGATGCCCTCGGGCGCTGGGCCTATCACTGTCACCTCCTCTATCACATGGAAGCCGGCATGTTCAGGGAGGTGGTCGTCGCGCGCTCCAACGGGAGGGAAGGCCGATGAGGAGCAGACAACGCAAAGATGAGCGGGAGACCCGGTGCCCCTCAAACGACCGTGCGCGCAAGCAATCCTGTGCTTACCTGAAGTTTATCGGCATCGCCTTGTTCGCCCCGCGGCTCTTGTGGGCCCAGGCGTACCCCGATCAGCACGTGGCACCGGCAGCACCACAGAATCCAATGCCCGCGATGTCCTACGGTGAGATGGCGCGCCTGATGCGGATGGACGACACGGAAGCGACGAGCATGGTGCTACTCGATGAGCTCGAATGGCGCGATACGAGCGCTGGTGCTGCCGCGGCATGGCTCGGAGAGGGATGGTATGGAGGCGACTATGACAAGCTCTGGATCCGCTCGGAAGGCGAGCAGGGTGCCGGCACCGACTCGGCGCGGATCGAGGCGTTCTGGAACCGCATCGTGAGCCGTTGGTGGAGCGTGCAGGCAGGCGCGCGCCAGGACTTCACCGGGGGACCCTCGCGGACCTGGGCGGCGCTCGGTCTCGATGGCTTGGCGCCCTACTGGTTCAACGTGCAGGCAACCCTCTACGTCGGGGACTCCGGCCGCACGGCCGCGCGGCTCTGGTCATCATACGAGCTGCTCCTCACCCAACGGCTCATTCTCGAGCCCGAGCTCGAAGGGAACCTCTACGGCAAGTCCGATCCCGCGCGGCATCTGGGCTCGGGACTCTCCGATCTCGATGCAGGTGTTCGCCTCCGTTATGAATTCCGCCGCGAGTTCGCGCCCTATGTCGGTGTCGTCTGGCAATGGTTCTTCAGCGGAACGGCCGATCAAGCGCGCGCGCTCGGCGACCGGGTGAGCGAAGCACAGTTCACGGCCGGCGTGCGGGTCTGGTTCTAGGCGGAGGAGCTTCCGTCTAGGGCAAGCACCATCGTCACACTCAGGTCATGAGCTCGGGTTCCCGATGTGCGGTCGAAGAGTTTCGTCATCCAGGCGCGTAAGCAATCGCTAGCGATTTCCAAGAGCGCTCAGGAGCAAGACGACCTAGCCTTCATCGAGTCCATCGCGGATTGGACCGCGAAGTGAAGCGCGGCGAGATTTGGAGCGTGCCCGGCGGCCCGGACTACACCGGGAAGCCGCGTCCGGTGGCGATCCTGCGGGACGACAGGTTCGAGGGACAGCAGTCGATCACGTTTTGCCCCTTCACAACCAATCCGACGCCTGCGCCGTTGTTCAGGCTCACGGTCAAGGTCAGCGAACACAACGGGCTCAAGGAGGAGACCAGTCTGATGGTCGATAAGATCACCACGGTCAGCAAAGCGAAGCTCGGAAGGCGGATAGGGCAGCTCGAGGACAGGGACGTATTGCGTTTGAACCGGGCTGTGATGGTGTTCTTGGGTCTTGCCGGCGCGCTCTCGCGCCGCGATGCGCGCGCTGCGGATGTCGCCTCAGGGCGGCGCGATCGTCTGCTTGCCGTTGATGATGGTGTCGCGATCGTTCTCGGTACAATTCGTGGGGATCAGGCGGTTGAGATCGGTGACCCGCTTGTAGCGGATGGAGAGCTGCCAGGGGTGGGAGAAGCGCAGCGGATCGTCGATCGTCAGGTCGTCCTGCAGTGTAGTGGCGTCGATCAATCGCACCCGCTCCGTGAAGTGAGCCCGGTCGCTCAAGTTGGCGATGCCCGGAATCGGGAGCGCAACGATCGGTCCGGCCCCGCGGGCGACGGTATCGATGTCGAGCGTTGCGCCGCTCCAATGCCCGATGGAGTCCCCCATCAGCGTCGGCCACAGGTCATCGGGTCCGGGATGCGTGCGGCCGTCGGTGTAGATCTGGCGAAACTCTCCATCGGGAAAGAGGAGCAACGTCTCCGCTCGAGTGACGACCACCTGAAACAGACCGTCCGGAGCAAAGTTCTCCATCACGGCCGGAAATCCAGGCGGCGTGCAGCCCGTGATGAGTTTCGGGGCGGCCGCGGGCGCCACGCGCTTCAGCGCATCCAGAGTCTTGCGCGCCCACTCGGTATTGTAAGGCGGCTTGCCCCAGAGCTTGACTCGCTTGGCCAGCTCCCGCTCGAGCGCGGTCGGCCCCCCCTCCGGCGTTCCGGCAGGCACCGGCGGCAAAGCGGCTGCAGCTCGTTCGACCTCTCCGCTGCCGAGTGCCACGGACAACTCGGTTTCCCACAGCCCGGTCATACCGGGGGACGAATGGGTCGATTGCGCAGCCGCTGCGGGCAGCCCCATTCCCGCGGTCAGAATGGCAATGACGATCTCCGTTCGGAGAATCATGGCCGCCGCTTCCCGGCTGCGGACGACGGATCGTGCCGGACTGCGCCAATGTTTTTCAATGATCTGCCGTTCGCATCGATTGCGTCGACCAGTCGGCCGCCGCTCGTCCCATCCTTCAAGGGATTGATCACGACCGTCACCGTATCTCCGGGCTTGAACGAGCCGGGCTTCCACCCGGACCGGTACATGGCCAAAGGAGAGTTCATCTCGAGGCTCCATTCCACGGTGCTGCCACCCGATGGAACGAGGACCTGGAGGTAGCAGTGCGGATTCGTCCACTGCAGCTGCCTCACCGTCCCGTGCAGCGTCACCGTCCTCGCGTCATCGAACATGGCGAAGGAATGATGAGCGAGGCAGGGAGTCGCCGTGAGCAGCAGCGCCGCGATCCCGAGATATCGTCTTGCCACGTCCGGTTCTCCTCATTCGGAACGGATTGAGCGCTCGGCCTGCTCGTCACTATTGGAGCGCGATGACCAGGGCACGTCCGGCAGCGGTAGCCGAAATCCCGAATTGAAATCCGACCCCGACGACGAACAAGCCGAGAACGCCCCATCCGGTGGCGGGATGCAATCGGCGCCGGGTATGCAAGTCATGCACGACGAGCGTCAACGGCAGTGCAAAGGCCGCCACGCCGACAACGATCAGTAACACGTGCGCGACCACGGGCTCGGACGAGGCAGCCTGCCACAGGGAGAGGTAAGCGATGTAGCGTCCGATGGCGGGACCCACCAGCGCGATCGAGCCCAGGAGGAGCAGCCGTTTGTGCGCCTCGGGTCGGCGGCGCAGCCAGATCGCCGTCGAAACGAAGCCGCAGAAGAGCGCTATCCTGCCGAAGTTGCCCCAGGGTGATTTGAATCATGCCCTCGGGCGACATGGATACCCCGTTGGGTACCGGGTCCACCTTGAAATGTGCCGGAAGTCCGAGTGAGGTGACGAGCAAGAGTCCCGCGACGGCGACTGCGAGCACGGCGCCAATGACTCCCAGGCGGCGATGGAGGTCGGTGCGGTGCGCCGCGACCAGGGAGGTCTGTACGACGAGCAGCGTAAACCAGGCCGTCATGAGCAGGGCATGCACATAGATATGTGGCGCAATCGGGGGGACCTGGAACAACGATCGCAGGAAGAAGGTCCGCGAGAAGCCGGTCAGCACGATGCCGAGCAGCAGTATCGACATCCCTTGGAAGTACCGGCTGCGGGGCTCGATTCGTGAGCCGGCCGCACTTTGCGGGAGGACTCCGTGCGCGAGTTGTTGCACTGCACTCATTGAATTCCGGACCTCGTTGGGTGCATCTTGACTCCGCGTTTGGCCGGGGCGCTTATCCTGTCGCGGTGGAACGCCCGGGCGTGTGAAGCGGCGGTGAAGTCGAGTGAAGAAACGGTGAAGACTTGGACGGCCGGGCCATGAACGCTGAGCCGACGCGCGCCGCCGCGCCGGCCGCAAGCCGCTATCGGATCGAAGATCTGGTGGTCGATGCCCGCGTGCGCCAGGTCACTCGCGATGGGATCGAGCTCGCGGTCGCCGGCCGTTCCTTCGACCTGCTGCTGGCGCTCGTTCGCGCCGCCCCGGATCTGGTCCCCTTCGACATGCTGATGGAGCAGGTCTGGCCCGCAATGGTGGTCACTCCGGAGACGCTCACCCAGCGCGTCAAGCTGCTGCGGCAGGCACTGGGGGACAGCGCCGATAACCCACGCTACATCCTCGCCGTGCGGGGCCATGGGTACCGCATGCTGAGGGCGGCTGCGCCCGTGGAGGCCACCCGGCCGCCGTCGCATTCGCCCGCGATGAGCGCTGACTCAAACCGGCCGGGGGGCCATCTGGGTTCTGTTCCTGCCTCCCCGATTGAGCCACCGACTCGCCGCTGGCTGTTCCCCGTCGTCGCGCTGGTACTCGTGATCGCGGCAGGCGCTGCCGGGTGGGGCTTTCGGTACGCCCATGAAGTCCAGCCGCAGCAGCCTTCCGCGGCCGCTACCACCCCGTACCCGGGCAGCTCCATTGCCGTGCTGCCGTTTACGAATCTCACGGGCGAGCCGGCCAAGGACTATTTCGCCGACGGCATGGCCGAGGAGCTGATCGATGCGCTCGGCCAGGTACCGGGACTCAAGGTGCCTCCCCGCGCGGCCACGTTCGCTGATCGGGGTGGCCACCCTGATATTCAACGAATTGCCCGAAACCTCGCGGTGTCTACCGTTCTGGAAGGCGACGTGCGGAGCGCCGGCGAGCGCATCCGGGTCAGCGCCCGTCTCTTGGATGCCCGCAGCGGCCTGCCGATCTGGTCGCAGAGCTATGACCGGCCTTTCTCCGATCTCTTCAAGCTGCAGGATGATCTCGCCGCCGAGATCATCGCAGCGCTTCGCGCATACCTCGGCACCGCACTGCCGGCACCCGCTGCCAGGGATCCGCCGACCCGGGACGTCGAGGCCTATCGGCTGTACCTGCAGGCACGCGCGGTCGCGCGTGGATCGCCCGAGACGGAAATGCGCGCGCTTGCCCTGATCAACGAGGCACTCGCACGAGATCCGAATTTCGCACTCGCCTTGGCCTATCGAGCATTCGTACCGGCGAACACGCCGGCCTTGGGGTATGGCGTGCCTGAAGCAGCGTTCGCCATGGCGCAGCGCGATGCGACACGGGCGCTCGCGCTGAGCCCGGGTCTGGCGGATGCGCTGGCCGATCTCGGGTCGATCCACGTCGTCCGCGGAGAATGGATCGAGGCCGAGAAGAGCTACCGCGCCGCGCTGGCCTCCGATCCGGGAGACTTCGCCATCCGCAATCAGTACACGCTGGTGGTGTTGCGGCCCGCGGGGCGATTGCAGCAGGCCTACTCGCAGCTCGAGGAGTCCTACCGCCTGGCGCCGGCGGAAGGGTACACCGTCCACGAGCTCGCCCTCATCGACTCGCTGCTCGGCCGCGACGCTGACGCGCTCCGCTACCTCAAGCTGCACGACGATCTGGGCGGCGGCGGCCAGACCATCGGCAACGTTCTGGTGTACACGCGCGCCGCGGCGCGGGGCGGGCACTACCAGGACGCGATCGATCACTCCGCGGGCGCGCTCCCCGATGCGGTCAGCCGCTACGAGGGCGTCCCGCTCATGAAAATCCTCTACTCCGCGCTCGCCGATCCGGCGCAGAACGCCGCGGCGCGCCATGCCTTTCAGTCTGTGGTCCCCAGGCTCGAATCCAAGGCGATCGACGGTCAGGTGCGGGGATTCTTCGTGCAGGCACTCACGATGCTGGGCGCGCTCGATGCGGCGTACGACCTTGCAAGCCGCTCCGTCGACGAGGGTGTTCGTGCCGGAATGGTCGGCAGCCGCATTTATCTGGCCGATTTGTGGCTGCCAGAGATGCGTCCGTTCCGCCTGGATCCGCGCTTCCAGGGGCTGGTGGAGCGGCTGCGGCTGATCGACTACTGGAGGCAGTACGGGCCGCCGGATGGCTGCGCGCTGAGCGGCACCCGGCTCAGGTGCCACTGACGACCTTCTGCGCACTCTCGATCGCCGCGGCCTTGTCATTCTTCTTTTGTTGAGCCATGGAAATCAGTGCCCAGGTACCCGCCGACTTCGGGAAGTACTGGAAATTGAGATTTAGCCAGGGACTGGCGTCATCGGACTTGCCGGCCTGGATCAGGCGCAACGCATAGCTATCGAGACCACCCAACCCCATCCCCGGGTTGGCAGGATCGCTTGCATCGCCATCGCTGAAGTCGTAGATCACTGCACCAAGTACTTCCGGCGCAGGTCCTTGTACTGTGCGATCGCGGCGGCCATGCCCCTTCTCCTTCAGGGGCCACCCTTGCGCCAAATGCCAAATGGGCTTGGTCGCCGGAACCCAGTGGCAGATCACGATCCGCTACGCGCGACTGAATGACCTAGACCGGGTGATCCCAACCGTCTGCGAGCACGACCGCAACACCGTAGGCCCCAAATACGGCATTGCGCCGCCTCGGTAGAGGCATCATGGCGGTGACCCAAAAAGGCCATCGCCGGGATCGTTGAATGCGACCAGGGCCGCGGTCGCCGTGCTCGCCGTGAGTGCCTACCGCGTCCCGGCTCGAGCAGTCCGCACTCGTGTCTGTGCGCTCACGGTGGCCTGATCGTAAACTTGCCGTTGACGATGGGATTGCGATCATTTTCACAATCGTAGCTGATGAATCGATCTACACCCGTCACTCGGCGGTACCCAATCGTCATGGTCCACGGCCGTGTGAAGGCGGGATCCTCGATCGTCAGCTGATCTTCAAGCTTGTCGCGGCTCACCATTCGAATCCGCTCTCTAAAGTGAGCGTGATCGCTCAACACCGACGTCGGCGGCGCCAGAAAGCCGATCGGCCCCGCTATTCGTGCAACAGTATCTACCACGAGAGTCTCTCCATCCCAATGCCCGATTGAGTCTCCCGATTTCGTAGGCCACAGATCATCCTTCGCCGGGTGCCCGCGGCCGTCCGTGTAGATATGCCTCAGGTCGAGGGACTCAAAGAGGATCACCGTTTCCTCGGGTGCCACCATCAGCTCAAAGGTCAAAGGCGACTCCATCTCCACCGGGAAGCCAAACATGCATGCCTGGCTACTCGCTGGCGGCGTCGCCGCAGCCTTGGAGTCAGTAGTCGACCCACCTTTTGCGTCTGACTGAGCTTTGAACGGAGGGCGGCCAGCCAACTTCGACCTTGCCAGGGTCGGCCCGATGATTCCACCGGGTGGCTCCCCAGACAGATGGTCTTCCTGCCAGCCGTCCCATGCCCAGAAGCCTGTCCAGTCCGGAAGCGCCGCAAAGGCGCGCACGCGCCGCTCGGAATTCGGCGCCGCGTAGACAGAGGGCACGCACATCAGCGCGACTAAAGTCATCACCATAAGTTGACGAGACACAGTCACGGGCCAATCTCCTCGTCGTGTCCTCGCTATCAGTGCTTCCCGAGCGGCGTGCCATCCGATGCGACTGCGGAAATGAACAGTCCACCGGCGGTGCCGTCCCGCATTGGATGCACCACGACCGTGATTTTATCGCCGGGCTTCAATGTAACCGATCGCCACCCACCACGGTACAATTGCGACGGTGATCCCATCTGAACACTCCACTCCTTGGGGCCTGACAAACTCACCACGACCAGCTGGATCCAGCAATGCGGATTGGTCCACTGAAACGCTTTGACGGTGCCGGCGAGCGTGGTCGCCTCCTTGTCGTTGAACATCGCCCCGGAATGGTGGGCAACGGCCGGCACTGCGATCATCAGCGCGGCGGCGATGGGGACGAGGACGCGGAGATATTTGTTCATCAGATGCCGGGTAGGAATTCTTCGCGCCACAAGAGATTCTCAACAGCGATAACTATATTCTCTTCCGGAATTCAGGCAAATAGCAATGCGACATGCGATTCGGCGGCGTAAACCGCCCTACAGTCGAGAGCTGTAAACCGGCGTTGAAGGTTGACCAGATTCCGGCACAACCCAGTGAGGCGGGGATCGGGGTTGGCAAGCGCTGCAAGTGGTTGATTAAGCCGGCACCATCCTCACCATTAAGGGCACCATGGAGCCCGGGCCGAGTTGTGCGACACCGGCGTCGCGCCCCGCATCGGAGCTACGGGCCGCGTCTCAGTGAATGAGCCACGCTGCGAACCGGTGAACGGGCTCGGTCCTTGCGATCATTAAGCGCACGGGCGGGGACACCAGCGCATAGAAGCAGAGCCCCCATGCGTAGACAGAATGGATACGTCGCCGCGACAACAGGTCGTACAAGGGACCGACCAGTGCAAAGGCGATGATGACGGCCACTGCCCAACCTATCCGACCGCCGAATATAGGCCAACGCCCGACTGCGGCTGGAATCAGCCCCATGGTCGTTGCGAGCAGCATCAGGCGCTTGTGCACCTCTGGCCTACGCCTGAAATAGAGCGCCGGAACTAGAAAGACCAGGAATACGATCAGGCTGAATACATTGACGACAAAGACCTCTATCGGATCGTGACTGAGGCCGCCATCGGTGTGGCCGAGCCTCGCAGCGGTGACTGCCGCGAGCACTCCCAGGATGATCATCGCGACGGAGAGCGCCGCCCCGACTGTACCGAGCCGCCGGTGCAGATCAGTGCGCTGGGAAGCCACCAGCGTCGTCTGGATGTTGAACAACACGACCCACGAGGTGAAAACGAGCGCGTGAACGTGAATCACCGCAGGGAGCGGCGGGGTCCCGAAGAGACCCTTCAGATAGTACGTGGTCGCAAAGCCCAGGAAGATTGCCAACAATATGGCAAAGGCGATCGCGCGGTAGAAGACATGATCTGCAGCTCGAGCGGTCCATGACCTTCGCAAAGGAGCGGCCATCGCCTCGGCAGTAGCCATGCGTTCACTCATGCTCCCGGATCGGACCCATGTCTGCGCCGCATCGGATCAATGTTGCGGCCGCAGGATATAGCAGGAAGGTTCCCCGAGAGCGATTGATCACAAAAAATCACAAGTCCGCAAGGTGGATCGGAGATTCCGATTCTATCGCGGGATCAAGCTCGTGCACTGAACATCACTCCTTGCGTCTGCGCCGACAGGGGCGGCGTCGGTCCTTACCTGAAGGCGTTTGACACATGTCCCCCACGGACACCGGGCGAGGATTGACTCGTTCGATCACTGCTGCTGGCCCACCTATTTTGGCGGTGCAATGACGAATCTCCCGTTGACCACCGGATTGCGGTCGTTCTCGGCGCAATCGATGGAGACCATCCGGTCGAAGTCGGTGACGCGCAGGTATCGCATGGAGACCTGCCAGGGATGGGAAAATCGCTGAGGATCGTCGATCGTCATGTCGTCCTGCATCGTATTCGCATCGACGAGGTGCAGGCGCTCGGTAAAGTGTGCCTGGTCGCTGAGCTCGGCGGCCCCGGGCCACAATACGACCGGCCCGGCCTTGCGGGCGATGGTATCGATGACGAGAGTCCCGCCTTCCCAGTGTCCGATCGAATCGCCGACTGCGGTCGGCCACAGATCTTCCGGCTCGGGGTGTGATCGCCCGTCGGTATAGATGTGGCGGGCCGTTTCGTCCGTGGCAATGAGCAGCGTCTGCTCCGGGGTCACCAGGAGCTCGAACAAGACATCGGGAACAGGAGCTGCCATGACATACGGAAACCCCACTGGCTGGCAGGTCTTGGCTGTAGGGGGTTGGTCGGTCGCCGGCGGGATGTTTCCGAGCTTCTTCTCGAATTCAGCATTGTAGGGCGGCTTGCCGAAGAGTGCCGGCGGCCTGAACTTGGTGAAGTCGTTGAGCAGTAGTGCCTTGCCCGACTCGTCCATCCACAGGCCTGTCCAGTTGGGTAGCGCAGCAAAGGCACTTACGCGTTGCGCCGAAGTCTCCCCGGCCAGGGTGGGAGCCATCAGCACAGTGCCCAGAGCGGTGAGCAGCAGCCGTGATGTTCGTGGGCTCATGTTTGCGGCTTCGGTTTCGCCAAGGGCTGACCGTTCGCAGCAGTCGCCGAGACGAGCTCACCGCCTGGAGTACCGGCCTTCACGGGATGAATCACGAGCGTCACCGTGTCACCGGGCTTCAGTGTCCCGGGCTTGAAGCCCAGGCGATAACTGGCCAGGGGAGAGTTCATTTCAATGCTCCATTCCGTGGTGCCACTCTGGTCAGGCACGAGCAGTTGGATGAAGCAGTGGGGATTGGTCCACTGGAACTCCTTGACAGTCCCATGCAATGTGATCGTTTTCGCCATATCGAACATGGCCATGGAATGGTGCGCCATACAGGGCGCTGCCAGGCCTAAGGCGGCTATACCGGCCAATTGCTGCACTGCGTTCATTGTATTGTCGACCTCGCCGGTGGATTGGCCGGCGCATCGTGCCGCGGAAAGCCACTGCGTGCGTGATTTTGCGGTGACGTTGGGTGATGGAACGCTGAAGCCTTGGTGACGTGACCAAGGTATTGTTTTGCAAGGCAGCTGGAGACCGGTCAATGTCATTCATCCAGGCGTGAACGCTGAACCCACATCCGATCCGGCATCCGTCGCAACCCGCTATCAGGTCGACGATCTGGTGATCGATACCCTGGCACGCCGGGTCACCCGGGAGGGAAGTGAACTACCGCTCACCAGCCTTTCGTTCGACCTGTTGCTGGCGCTCGCCTGTGCCGCCCCGAATCTCGTCTCGTTCGATGCGCTCATCGAGCGGGCCTGGTCAGGGGCGGTGGTCAGTCCGGAGGCGGTGACTCAGCGCGTGAAACAGCTGCGGCAGGCGCTGGGAGATAACGCCGAGCGTCCGCGCTACATTCTTGCCGTGCGCGGACACGGTTATCGCATGCCGACGGCGGCCGCGCCGCTGGCAGCAGCACCCCGGTCTCCATTGGATGCGGTCGCGACTGTGAATGATGCGCCGTCCGCGGTACTGAATCGTCGCTGGCTGCTGGCGCTCGCGCTGGCTTTCGTCGTCGCGGTCGGCGGCGTGTGGTGGGGGTTCGGGCGTACCCGGAGAGCCCAGCCTCCGCTGCACGCTGCGGTCGTTGCCGCGACGGCTCCTGCCGGCTCCATCGCCGTGATGCCCTTTTCCAACCTGACGGGCGATCCCTCCAAGGACTACTTCGGCGATGGCATGGCAGAGGAAATGATCAATGCGCTGGGTCAGGTGCCGGGATTGAAGGTTCCGGCGCGCACTTCCTCGTTTGCCTACAAGGGGCGGAACATCGATGTCCGCAGGATTGCGCAGGAACTGGGGGTGAGCACCGTCCTGGAGGGGAGTGTCCGCAGTGCCGGATCGCGCATCCGCATCACCGCGCAGTTGGTCGACGCGCGAAGCGGCTACCAGATGTGGTCGCAGAGCTACGACCGGCAATTCGGCGATATCTTCAAGCTTCAGGACGACCTGGCCGGCGCCATTCTCAAGGCGCTGCGGATCAACATCAATGGCTCCACGCCACCCTCGCTCGCGCGGGTGCCCCCGACGCAGAATGTCGAGGCCTACGATCTGTACCTGCAGGGCCAGGCCATGATGTTCGTTGCGGACCACGGTCTGCAGCGCGCACTGGAACGATTTCAGCGCGCGCTCGCCCTGGACCCGAAGTTTGCGCGCGCATACGTGGGAGTCGCCCTGGTGAAGTTCCTGAGCGGAATATCCGGGGCGCCGCCAATTGAGAACCTGGCGGAGGCGACGCGCGCTGCACAGAAGGCATTGGCGCTGGACCCGGGTCTGGCAACGGCACATAGCGCTCTCGCCAACATCGCCTTTGCGCAGCATCATTGGCTTGCGGCCGAGACGCAGATGCGTGCCGCGTTGTCACTGGGCCAGGGTGAAGCGGTAGATCACTTCTCCCACGGTATCCTGCTGGTCCTCGTCGGGCACCTGCAGCAATCGCTCGCCGAGTTGGACAAGGCACTGCTGTCGGATCCCACTCACCTGGACACCATCAGGTTTCGCGCGTTTGTTCTATCACTGCTGGGGCGCGACACGGAAGCCCTCAAAGAGGCCCGTCTTGGCGCGACTCTCGGGGATACGAGCCCCGCACTACCGTATCTTGCGGCGGCGGCGGCGATCCGTTCGGGGCACTTTGCGGACGCTGCGGCGCAGGTCATGGCTGTACCTGATCCGGCTGACCCGGATCAGGCACGCACGGCGGAAGTAACGAAGCTCATCTACGCTGCGTTGGCCGACCCGCGCAAGAAGGCGGTCGCCATGGCGGCGCGCGCGCGTCTGTATCCCAGGGTCGGTCACGGCGAAGCGGGTTCGCAGGCGAGCACCAACGTCACATCGTGCCTGGCGAGCAGCTATACCTATGCCTTGCTGGGAGAGCTGGATACCGTGTACGACATGGCCAATCAGTGCCTGGACGCGGCGGTCCCGGGGGCCATCGATTCAGGGAGCTACCTTTCTCTGTGGCGCCCCGAATTGAGTGCCTTCCGCCAAGACCCGCGGTTTCAGGCCCTCGCGACGCGCCTGGGGCTCATGGACTACTGGAAGCAATACGGGCCGCCGGATCAGTGTGAGCTCAAGGATGGCAAACTCGCCTGTCATTGAGGGGGGGCTCGCGTACACCTTTACTACTACCTACGCCCTGCCAGGTAGTGCCGCAGTGCCCTGAGCTCCCCCTCCCGCAGCACGGTGAACGGGCCGGTGCGATCTGTGACATGTGTGGCAGGCGTCGTCCGCCCGGCTCGGTCGACGATTGGGCACGGTCTTGGAGAGGATGCGATGGCGACCGAGGATCCGCTGGGGTTCACGCATCCGTGGCAGATCACGATCCGCTACGCGCGACTGAACCGCTCTTCGCGGATTCGCGGCGTAGCGCGTCTCATGGGAAATACCTGGATCACAAGGCGTGGGGCTTTTTTATGCGTGCGCGACTATTCTAACGGCCCATGGGCGGGACGTCGGGGCGCTTCCTCTACGAGTTCGGCGACTTTCGCGTCGATCCGCAGCAGCGGCTGCTGACCGCGCGCGCCGACGGCAGTGTGATCGCCCTGCCGCCGCGAGTGTTCGACACACTGCTCTGCCTGATCGAGCACTCGAACCGGCTCATCGAGAAGTCCGCACTCATGCAGATGATCTGGCCGACGACGGTCGTCGAGGAGAACAGCCTCAACCGGAACATCTCGATCCTGCGGCGTGCGCTCCGCGAGCGACCCGGCGATCACGCGTTTATCGCGACCGCGCCGGGCCGCGGCTACCGCTTCGTCGCCGACCTGAGCCGCGTCGAGCTCCCGCCGTCCCCGTCGCACGCGGGCGGCGCCGCGGGCGCGCCGGACGAAGCGCGTGCGAACTCCATCGCAATCCTCTGTTTCGCGAATCTTACCGGGGACCCCGCGAACGAGTACATCTGCGAAGGCATGGCCGAGGAGCTGATCCACGCGCTCACGGGCCTTCCCGGCCTCTACGTCGCGGCGCGAACATCCTCGTTCGCGTACAAGTCCCGCCCCCTCGACGCCCGTCTCATCGCGCGCGAGCTCGGCGTCGGGGGAATTCTGGAGGGCAGCCTGCGCAGGGAGGCCGACCGCATCCGCATCGCCGTCCAGCTGATCGACGGGGAGACGGGCTACCACGTCTGGTCGAAGAGCGTCGATCACCGGCTCGCCGACTTGCTCGCACTGCAGGAGGAGCTGGCGCGCGCCGTCGCCCGCGCGCTCTGGCCCGATGCGGCGACGGTGCAGGCGCCCGCGTCGCTGCCGACGCGCGATGTAACTACGTACTCACGCCTGCTCGAGGCCGAATCGCTCGTGCACACCATCCCCACGCGGGCGAGCGTCGAGCGTGCGCTCGAGCTGGCGCGCGCGGCAACCGAGCGCGAGCCCGAGTGCGCCCGAGCGCATGCTCTGCTCGCCGCGGGTCACGCGATCGCAGTCGGCATGGCGTACGATATCCCGGACGCGCTCGCCCAATCGGAGCGGCATGCGCACCGCGCGCTCCTCCTCGACCCCCGCGAGTGGGATCCGCATGTCGTGCTCGGCGAGGCGAACGCCATCCGGCTGCGCTGGGAGGACGCGCGTGCGCACTACGTCGCGGCCGTCGAGCGCGGGGCGAACGAGCCCATGGCCTTCGCGCGGCGCTCGATGGGTCTGTGGCAGAGCGTGGGGTACCTGAGCCGCGCACGCGAGGATGCGCTGCAGGCTCATCGACTCGCCCCCGCGCGTCCGGAGACGGCGGTGTTCGTGGCGCTGGCTGCCGTCCTGAGCGGTCGCGACGAGGAGTGCCGCTGGTACACGGACCTCGCGGCCGAGCTCGGCTTCCCTCCCACCTTCGGCCACATGCCCCTCATCGAAGCGACGCTCGCGCGCCGCGAAGGTCGGCTCAGCGCCGAGTCCGACGCGCCCGCCCCCGCGCCTGCTGCCAGCGCCGCGCTGCCCGCGCCCGCCTGGCTGCAGAGGTGGCGGCTCGTCGACATCGCTCGATCCGGCGCGCTCGACGCCGCCTACGACTACGCCGAGTCGCTGCTCACGCAAGCGCTCACCCAGAGTGGCGGTCCGGATTGGGGTCCTCTATGGTTGCCCGAAATGCGCGCATTCCGCGCCGACCCGCGCTTCACGCGGCTCGTCGAGCGCCTGAGCATGGTCGATTTCTGGCAGCGCCATGGTCCCCCGGACGGGCACGACCTGCACGCGCGCACGTTGATGTGCCGCTAGACCCACGCGCAGTCAAAGTAACTAAGGCGGCTTGAGCTCGAACTTCCCATCGACGATCGCGTCCCGATCGTTCTGCGCACAGTCTCCGTGCACGATCCGATCGACGTTCTTCACGCGCTTGAAGGGCAGAGTGACGGTCCAGGGATGAGTGAACGCGACCGGATCAATGATCGTGAGCCGATCCTCCAGCCGGTCGGGTGCGGCCATCCGGATGCGCTCGCTGAAGTGCACCGCATCGCTCACCATCGCAAAGAACGGCGTCGGCTCCTTCGCCACCGAGATCGTATCGACGACGAGCGTGTCTCCCTCCCAGTGACCCACCGAGTCGCCCCACGGCGTGGCCCACCGATCCTCGGGCGGTGGGTGCCGCCGCCCATCCGTCAGCACGTGCCGCACCGCGCCGTTCTCGAAGATGAACACCGTCTCCTCCGGGGTGATCAGTACCTCGAACGCATAGGGCGCCTCCATGATGGCGGGGAAGTAGAACGTGCAGCCCTTCTTGACTGGCGGGGCCGCACGCGCCGCCGCGGCGCGGGCCGCTCGATACCGCGCCTCCCAGGTCGCGTTGTACGGCGGGTGCGCACTGAGAATTCGGTCGAACAACCCGGGCCCCGGCCCCTGAGGATTACTCGGTGCGAGGCCGACGCGATCGAAAATGCCGTCGTCCGTGTACCACACCCCGAGCCACTTCGGCGGGCTCGCCGCCCAGCCGTTGCCGAGACTCCCGAGCGACACCAGCGCGACCAGCGCACGAAGCATCTGCATGCCGCCCATCCCGCTAGTGGCGCGCACCGAGCGCCTCACCCTTGAGCCCCGTCGCCGACACGAACGAGCCGACGTACACCGCATTGCGCAGAGCCCCCTTCCGCACCGGGTGCACGACCAGCCGGATCCGGTCACCCGGCTTGAGCGTCCCCGGCTTCCATCCGCCGCGAAATACATCGGCGGGTGACCCCATCTCGATGCTCCAGCGCTCGATTCCCCGATCCGTCGGCACCTCGAGCTCGATCCAGCAGTGAGGGTTCGTCCACTGAAACTGCCTGACCGTACCGGAAACGGAGACCTGATGCCGGTTGTCAAACATCGTGGCCGAGTGGTGCGCGAAGGCCGTCGCGGCGCATGCAAACACGGCCGCCGCGGCGAACAGTCGGGGGGCGAGGCGAGCCAATAGGGTATCTCCGATAGTAGTAGGGGCCGTCCACGGCTCTCGGGCTCAATCGATGAGCCAGGCGGCGAACCGCCGAGAGATCCATCGTGATCCCGCGAAAGCATGCATCGCCGCCGTGGCGTCGATGGCTTCATTCATGAGCCCTCTACCTCCATCAGGGAGCCTGCACCACGGCACCGTGACTAATCATTCTCCCGGCGTGATTTTTTCTGACTATTGATACTTGCGTAGTCCCCCAGAGCCGCTACAAGGCAGCGAACTGGCGATACCTCGGTGACACGCAAGGGCGCGGTAAGCTCGACACTGTAAACGGGTGTTGAAGGTTGACCAGACTTCCGCCACAACCCAGCGTCGAACGATGACCAGGAGATGCGATAAGCCTTTTGAATCAGATCGCGGGGTTACGACGCCGCTGCCTTGGCCTGGGTTGGACGCTGATCGTGGACCGTCCGCAGGTGGCCGACATCGACTGTCAGGGTCGGCTCGGTTGCAAACCATTACAAAGGAGGTTCACTGCATTGCTGTAGCGACTTGTGGCAACCCTGCGCCGAGGGATCCCATTGAGATCGTCCTTACGCGCACCGACAGAATCTCAGAATCTATCGAGATCGCGCGCCACGATCACTTCGCCATGGAAAGTTTCGTGCGCGTCGCTGACGAGCTTCGCGGCATTGGCTTTTGTGGTGCCGACTACGGACAGGTGTGTCAGTACGAGACGCTGTGCCCCCGCGCGGGCCGCAATCTTGCCGGCCTCTTGCGGAGTAAGGTGCTGCGTCTCGAAATGCTCGATGATCGCCTCCTTCGCCCGAGGCGGCAGCGCCACGTCAGGGGCCTGCCTGATCGTAGCGTCCATCGCCCGCAGATCGATCACCTCGCTGACGAGCAGTTTTACACCTTTTTCCAGGCGGGTCACCGCGTCGCTCGGTCCGGTATCGCCCGTGTATCCAATGCCGTAATTGCCGTAGTCGAAGCGATACGAAAGAGACTGACTGCCGTTGTCGGCGGGATGACCCGGTGAAGTGTCGAAATGTGAGTTGCGTACTGCTCGAATGCGGACGCCGCTCACGTTCAAATCGCTGCCGTCCTTCACGATGACGACGCGGGTCAGCTGTTCAAGCGTCGGCCCCGGGACCAGCTGAATCCGCGCGGTGGGCGCAAGAGATTGGAGAATGCCGGCGACCAGCACATCGGTCCCGGGAGGTCCGTAGATCGTCAGGACCTTCCGTGCACCGGTGAACGAGCGAGTTCCGATCAGGGCCAGCAGGCCGCCGATGTGGTCTATGTGCAGATGGCTGATGAACGCGACATTGATCTGCGACGGCGTATACCCTGCGCCGGCGAGGCGGTCCAGCGCACCGTCGCCGCAGTCGACGATCCACGGAACTCCGTTGACCACAAGCAGGTTGGCGGGCTCCGATCGCTCACCGTTCGAAATCGGCCCTCCCTGGGTGCCCAACGTGACCCAGTCGAGCGCGGAACCCGGGCTAGACTTCCCGGATGCAGGCCTACTCGCCTCGGCGCCGGCGGCGAAAAGCGATGCCAACCCCGCCAGTACGAGCCCGGCAAGCCTGGTGGTGCTCATCTGTGGACCCCCCTGCTCCCGTGTCCAGAGTCACAGTGCGCGAGCGCGCCGTCAGAACCGACAAAGACTATACGCCGCTGTGCACCCAGCAACAATTGGCGGATACCGGCCTCCCTTTTGTTTCATCTCCAAATATCATGGTGACAACGTATCCAGAAGCGACCGGAACCGCACATGCCCAGAGATTGTCGATAGATAGTCCTGCATCTGCGCTTGTTGCGGCTGGAAAGGGCGGCAAGGCAAACAAGATGGTCGAATGGAATTCTCGGAAGAAGGCAGAAGAACACATCGCCGAAATCCAATCAGCCGTCATTGACATGAGCAACGCGTGGAATCGCGGCGACGCTCACTCGTTCGCCGCACGATTTGGTGAGGACGGAAGCTTCACGAAACAGGTATTGTGTCACGCGGAGCCTCCGTGCCTGTCTCCGGACCGGAATCCATTGAGTCTACTTCCCAGGATTGCCGTCCGCTGGGGACAATCCCTCGACGCCATTCGTGATCGGATTGCGATCATTCTGAGTGCAGTCGCCGTTGACGATCCGATCTTGGTTCTTCACGTGTGTGTATGACAGTGTGACTGTCCACGGATGCATGAGGGCTGCAGGATCTGTAATGGTCATCCGATCCTCGAGTCTGTCCTTGCCAACCATCCGGATGCGCTCCTCATAACGCACGGAGTCGCTAAGCTTCGGTGAGAATGGGCCCGGGTCCGTCGCAACCGAAACGGTGTCGACAACGAGTGTTCCGCCCTCCCAATGTCCTACCGAATCGCCCCAGGGGGTTGGCCATCGATCATTGGGTGCCGGATGTGAGCGTCCGTCCGTAAGGATGTGGCGAATCTCGTCGTCTTCGAAACTGATGGCAGTTTCCGCCGGAGTAATCAGTACCTCGAATGCCCACGGGCTACCCATCACTCCCGGGAAATACCACACACAGGATTTCCCGCCACGGAAGGGGCCGGCCGCGGCCTGCATTGCCTGGAGTCGCGCCTCAAACTCGGCGGTGTACGGAGGGTGCGAGTGCAGAGGGAGGCTGCGGCTGGCTCCGGCGCCACCCGGATTGCCCTGTGGCCAATCGTCGCTCATCCAGATTCCGGACCAGTCGGGCAAGGGACCAGCTGCATCCTTCGGGGCATGCTGCTTCGCGAACGCACTGGTCATCACACAAAGCAGACCGAGGGCAGCGCCCGCGACAACCGACTTGGGCATGAAGGAACTCCTCAAGTCACCCTGCACTCTTGCCTAGCTGCTCCCCGGAGCGGCCCGTTGCGGATATGAACATACCGGCCTTGATGCCTCCGCGCGAAGGGTGAATCACAACCTGAATCTTCTCGCCGGCCCGCAGAGTTCCCGGTCTCCACCCGCCGCGAAACAACTCAGTCGGCGCGCCCATTTGAATGCTCCATTCGGATGTGCCGTCAGCGCCCTTCGCAACGATCTGAATCCAGCAGTGAGGGTTGGTCCACTGGAATTGCTTGACGGTTCCCACCAGCGTGATTTGCTTATCCCGGTCGAACATGACGCCGGAGTGATGGGCCATTGATTGCGACGTCCCCATCACCGCTGCGATGGCGAAAACGACCCAGGTTGAAGCTGTTGCGCTAGAGCCGACCCGCCGAACCGATTTTGATGCTCCAGTGCGCCGATCCGTCGGCACGAGCGACTGAGTCCAGCAGTGAGGATTGCTCATTGAAAGAGCCTGACCGTCCCTCGCAGCGTTACCGACTTCTGCGTGTCGATGTCGTGCCAGAATGATGCGCAGCTGCAGCGGCGAGCGCAATCGCGATTGCGCTGAAAAGGCGATGCTCGCGCAGGTCGGCAGCCGCGCGTGCCGCATGAGCATCGCCTCGGACAACCGGTCGCTGCCAGGGCTGCGGCGATGGGTCCCGATGAGCGTCCATTCTCGTGCGGCCTCCCACGCTCGCAATGCACGCTACCTACTCGGTCGCGCGATGAGCGGAGCGAAGCGCTGCGCCTCCGCGTCGATGGGGGTGTTGTGTCCGTGCACGATGCACCATTTCCCCCTGTCACAGCGCATCGTCAACATGAGTCGATCTTGGGAAGGTGGGCGGTACTTTCCATCGGGCGGTGTGAATCCGCCCATCGCAAGCGTGACCACGCTCACCGCAACATCATCGGTCAGAAACCGCACACCACAGTCGTCGATACGCATCGCTACGTCCTTGAACATGGTCGCATGGATCCCGATGTGGGCGGCATGCACCTCGGTCCGACCGCGCCACCACATCCCCACGATGTTCACCCATTGGATGTCGTCGGCGAATAGCGCAGCCAGGGCCTCCGGGTCATGGGCGTTCCATCCCGACTCGTAGGCTCGGACGATGGCGAGAATCGCCTGTGCGTCAGATTCACGACCCGCGCCGTGCGGTGCGGCCGATGGGGACGTCGCGTCAGGAGCTGAAGGCATCGCGTCACCTCGAGTGAAGGCCAGTTGAGCGTTGCGAGCGCAAAGCTATCGCTTCCCTGCGCTTGGGGCCTAGTATGAATGCGACATCCTCACCAGCGCTCCGGCATCGAGGTCAGCTGCGCCACGAAGCGATTCGGAGCGACGGCGGCGAAGCGCCGGAAATCGCGCACCATATGCATCTGGTCGTGAAAACCCATGGCGTGCGCAATGTCCCTCCAGCTCCGATCGGCCTGAGCGCGCTTGGCACCGAGCGCCGCTTGAAAGCGGACGACATTGGCATAAAGCCGTGGCGTCATCCCCACCTGGGACGCAAATCGCCTCTCGAACTGGCGCACGCTGAGGCCGAGACCCGCAGCGGCCGCGTCAATGCGCAGCGCCCCCTTGGCCGGCAGCAAGCGGTTCGCCAAACGACTCACCGGATCGATTGAGCTGCGCTCCGCGGTGCAACGTTCGAGCATCGAGTCGACGATGCTGACCCGCGCCTCGAACGTCGCAGCCTCGCTCAGCCGCTCCTGCATCTGCCGTGCAAACGGCCCGAGCACAGTACGGGCATCGTAGGCGCGGTCTGCGAGCTCCCGCATCGGTAGGCCGAACAGGTGGTGTAGTGCGGTGGGCTGAAAGTGGATCGTGAACACTTTGAAGTGTCCCTGCAGCACCAGATCCACGGTGCGGCGAGAAGCTGGGCCGACAATCACGGCGGCCGGAGCGTCCTCGAGGGTATCTGCACCAAGTGCGCGCACGCGATAGCGATCGCCGAGGTAGAACTCCAGGAATACGTCGCTGCGCGCAGCGACCGGGTAGACCAGCGTCGCCTGCTGGATCTGAGCATCACGCTGTTGGACGTGGCGTACCCAGTCGCGCAGGTGCGGAGCAGGGAGCGCGGCTCTGAGCGTCAGCATGGAGGGCTCGCAGACAAGGGAGACCCCGGTAGCCTCATGATAGGTCGTAGACCGAGTCGAGTTTCCCTTCGTTTCAGGGGATACTCAAGCTCGTTTAGGGTGTCATTCTGCGGGCGCGATGCTCGCCAACTGACGCCTAAGGTAATGCTGACAGCCTCGGGCCGCAGGATCACGGCTGAAATAGCCTGGGTTCGAGTTCGAACGAGACAACCCGTGCGATCCCGATGCGTCGGGCGTCAGGGTGCCGATGATTGATGAGGACATTTCGGTCCAGCGCGTCCGGTAATGATATGATCGCCGAGGGTACGATGAGCAGCGGTTCCGTCATCGAATCGAGCCACTGGCGAATGCAGGTCGCCGGCTCGGCATCGAAGGTATGCGCGCTACTCGTGGATCGACTCGCTGCCAATCCCTATTTGACGGTAAAGAAAACCGCACGAGAGCTGGGCGTTGCCTTCACGACCGTACAGCGGGCAGTGGAAAAGCTCCAAAGATTATCGATCGTTACGCAAACCAGCGAGCGAAAACGTGATCGCGTGTACTGTGCGACCTCTCTGCTGAATATCCTGGAAGAACCTGCGCAACGAACATAAACGAACATCTAAGCTCGCGAACTAGCGGGGCCTCCCGCCGCTAGAGCTGGATCAGCCGGCGGTCGCGAAGCTCGTACCCGTCCGGAGGCCCGCGATGCTGCCAGTAGTCCATGAGGCCGAGCCGCTCGACCAGCGGCTCGAAGCGCGCATCGCGCCGGAATGCGAGAAGCTCCGGGTGCCACAGCCACGTCAGGAGTATCCCCATGCTCCCGGTGGCTTTAGCGTTCCCGAGGATGCGATCGACAAAGTCATACGCGGACGTAACGGCACCCAGCAGCGTGTACCAAGCCACGAGCTGCACGGCAAGCACCGGTCCGATTGCAGATAGACCCAGGCTCGCGACGAACGAGTCGAGTGCATGGCGTGCTGTATCTAGCGCTTGCGGGTCGTCAAGCGCCGCCGACACCTGCTCGATCAGGCGGCCGAGTCGTTCGGGTGCCGCCGGCAAGAACTGATTTCCGACGTCCTGTGCGGCATCGAGGACGTCTGCGCGCCGACCCCGCCGCAGCGCAACGTACAGACGGACGATCGCCAGCGGGCCAGCGTTCTTCGGCATACCGAGACTCACCGCGAGCTCCGCGTGACGGGCGGCCTCGTCGGTGTGTGCCGATTGCCGCGACACCGCAATCGTGGCGACCGCCAGCATTGCCAGCAACGGTGCCTCTGCCGGGGTGCGGTCATAGCCTTCCCGCAAGCGCGCGAGCGATTGCTGCAGATATCCGACCGATGCCGGAAGGTACAGGGCGTGCGCGAAGCTAGTCAGGTCACGTTCGCCCAGGGCCTGCGGCGCCGCGAAGCTCGCTTCGGCGTCGCGCCAGCGATGCCGCACGATGCTGACCATCCCGAGTGCCGAGTGGGCCTCCGGGAGCGATGGATCGAGGGAGAGAGCGCTGCGCGCGTCACGCTCGGCATTTGCCATCGCATCGGGGTGGCCATAGAAGCTCAAGCCAAGCCGCCGTACGGCAAGCGTGCCCAATGCCCGCGCGAAATTGGGATCGCGCTCGATCGCCTGCTCAAGGAGCGCGATGCCTGCGAGCACGCCCGGCTCGGCACCCCGGGCCGCGACCGAGGCTCCTTGCAGATACAGCCGATAAGCCTCGAGGTCACGCGTCGGGGGCGGCGCAGCAGCGAGCGGCCCGAGCGTCACGCTCATGTGCACCCGTATGGCCTCGACGATGGCACTCGCAATCTCATCCTGAAGGCGAAAGATATCCTCGAAACTGCGGTCGTAACTCTGTGACCAGAGGTGATAGCCGCTCACGGCGTCGACGAGCTGCGCGGTAACCCGGACGCGCTCGCCGGCGCTGCGCACGCTGCCCTCGAGCACCGTGGCGACGCGCAGCTGGCGGGCGATCATCTGGACGTTCAGGCTCCTGCCTTTGTACGCGAACGAGGAGGTGCGTGCGGGTACCGCAAGTCCTGGCACCCGCGACAGCAGATGGATGAGCTCCTCCGCCAGCCCATCGCCGAAATACTCCTTCGCCGCATCGCCGCTTAAGTTGGCGAACGGCAGCACTGCAACCGAGGCCCGTGAGGGCTCGCGCGCGCGTTCGCTTGCACTCGTTAGAGCAGCCGTGATTCGCACCTCGGCGACGAACCGGTAGCCGCGCCGCGGCACGGTCACGATGTAGCGCTCGCCGTCCCCGCCATCCCCGAGCGCGTGCCGCAGCGCCGACAGATGCTGGCTCAAGTTGTTCTCCTCGACGATCACGTTTGGCCAGACGGCCTTCAGGAGCGTCGACTTGTCGAGTAGCTGTCCGGCGCGCTCGACGAGACAGAGCAGCAGGTCGAACGCGCGCGGCGTGAGCGCCACCGGCGCCTGCTGTTCATCGCTTAAGAGACGCTGGTGCGGGTCGAGCCGGAACCGGCCGAACTCGTAGCGCACGGGCCTGAGTAACTCGCTCATGCGCGCAGCTTCAGGAGAATTCACTCATCATTCAGCCAATGCCCATGACTTGCCCGCCTGGGAGGGGAATTCTATGCGCAATCGAGGGGTTACACAGGTCTCATCGTGTGGGCCATCCAACATCCGGCGACTCCCTTCGCCGCAGCCACTACTTCCAGGTCATGCCGATCGTGCTCCTCGCGCTCGTGCTCGTAGGCTTCGGCCGCACGTTCTTTCTGCGGCCACTGTTTCCAGTGCCACCGATTTCCTGGTACCTCTACCTGCACGGTGCCGTGCAGGTGAGCTGGTTCCTGCTCCTGATCGCACAGACTCAGCTCATCGCCCGCGGCCGTGCGGCCCTGCATCGCCGACTCGGCGCGGTGGGAGCCGTGCTGGCAGTGCTGGTGGTGGGAGTGAGCTTCGTCAGCGTGCTGCGCCTGCCCGGGCACTTCAAGAGCGGCCATCTTTCCATTGATGCGCCCTTCGACCTCAAGGCGATTCTCGCGATCTTCTGGCACGACCTGGCGAGTCTCATCGTCATGACGGTCTTTCTGGCAACTGCCCTTGCCCTGCGCCGGCGCACCGCCGTGCACAAGCGCCTCATGCTCTTCGCCTCAAATTTGATCGTCGCGCCCGCGGTTCCCCGCATCGCGCTGCTGCTCGCCTCTGGACTGAAACTCTTTGCAAGCCCACCGGCTCAAGTGCTGCTGACCGTTGCGGTCGTCATCGTGGTGCTGCCCCTGACACTGGTCGCCCACGATCTCGCCACGATCCGGCGGGTGCATCCGGCGACTCTCGCCGGCATCACCGGGAGCCTCTTCACGGGCATTGCCGGCGCTGCCCTGGGCGCGAGCGCTGCAGGTCAGGCAATCTTCATCGCCCTCGAATAAGGGGCCTTCGAGCCTCAGCACTGACGGTGTCCTGATGAGAGTCCAACGGCTACTGCGACATTTTCAGGCATTGCCGTTCGGGCAAGCTCAGCGCCGCGCCGCGCGTCGGCGTGCAATTCGGGATGCA
Source organism: Steroidobacteraceae bacterium (assembly GCA_050738595.1). Taxonomy (GTDB): domain Bacteria; phylum Pseudomonadota; class Gammaproteobacteria; order Steroidobacterales; family Steroidobacteraceae; genus JASHUC01. The sequence goes on from JBOHZR010000159.1 coordinate 26,346, forward strand.
ACGGCAAAGAACGCACATGAGCCTGAAACGGGGCAAACGCTGCATTCGGGGTTCAGATGCTTGCAGACTCGTCTTCCGTGCTGCTGCACGAGCAGATAGGCGCGGGTACGCGCGGCGAATGTATCGGCTACCTGGTTCTGTATGATCTGTTGCGCCTCGCGGTAGTTGGTGTTGTAAGCCTCATGCGGGCGGCCGGACCTGATACGGATCAAAACATCAGGGCAGCTCGAGGGCACGGCCGCGACCGTGGCGATCCCGCCGAACAAGACGATCCGGTCCGCGCCTGGGTTGGCGATGCCGGGAAATGTCCTGAGCAGCCTCCGAGCCTGTGTCAGCGGAAGTCGGCTCAACGCGGAGCGCAAGTCTCCGTCGAACTCGTCCTCGACTCGTTGCGCAATCTCCTTCAGCCGCCGAGCCCGAAGCTCGGGTACCATCCCACCGGATTTCAGGGCGCGAGTGAGCTTCGAGTATGGCGCCTCGACGAGCATCTTGGGCGAAGTCCCGATCGCCTCGTTCAGCGACTCCCACCCTCGGACACAGCGCTCCTCACTCGCAGGGTAGCCGCAGTGCCACCACACCAAGAAATCGTAAGGATCGGCCGGCCACCGGATCGTTTGCGAACCGTGGAATGATTCCAGCGTGTCCAGAATCGCACTGAGTCGCCTCAACGAGGCACCTTTCATGTCGACGACAGCGAGCTTGCCGGGACTCGGGGGATGGCCAAGCGCCGGTTTCCGGGTCCGCGGTTCATCACGTAAACATTCTGCCAAGGTTGGATAGGAACATGAAGAGATCTGAGACCACGGCGGGTATGCCCGCCGCCGGGAAACCGGTGGAGGTGAGGTAATGCTGGAACTAAGGCCAAGTTGCGAATGTTGCGATACGGAGCTTCCTCCCGAGTCGCCGAACGCGAGAATCTGTTCGTTTGAATGTACGTTCTGCTCTTCTTGTGCAGAAAACGTGCTCGATGGCAGGTGTCCAAACTGTGGAGGCGAACTACTGCCTCGCCCGCGTCGCCCCGCGGAACACCTCGCGAATAGTCCCGCATCGAAGAAGCGCGTGTACCATCCCGCAGGATGTGGGAAGGTGGCCTGAGCTGGCGAACGACCGGAAGTGGGCGCGCGGTCGTGCCGATTCAAAGAATTTCGGGGAGCCAAATGTCAAATCGTTTCACGCGAGGGATGGCGATTGTGCCACGGCGTCGCCGTCTCGTACGCATATGCGATGCTCGCGAGCACAGCCTCACTGAGTCGGCGGCCCGTGAACTGGATGCTGTATGGTAGGCCCTCGGGCCTCACCCTCCGCGGTGCGCGCCGCGGCGAGTGCAAGTTCCGCGGTCACCGTCGCATAGCTCTTCAGATGCCGATCGAGCTGTGTGATGCGATCCAGCATGTAGCGCGTGACATCCACGGGGGATATGCCCATCGGGACGGCAGTAAGGGCAGTTGCGCCCAAGAGTGCAAGTGACTCGCGCCGGGACAGCGGTTCCAGAGTGCGCTTCTTCGTCCTGGCCCGACAGGCGTCGTTTCAGGCTGCTGAATTGGTGGCCCAGGATTGCAGCTCGATCACGTTGCCCTCGGGGTCTCTGACGTAACACCATGTTACGTGACCCGCTGAAGGGATTAGCATCGCCACAACATCGCCAACCGTCGATCCGCCGTGCTCGAGAACCTCGGCACGCGCCCGGGAAACGGAATCGACGGCGAATGCGATGTGAGCGAAACCGGGGCGATTCACCGCGCGCAGGCTATCTTTGCCAACCTCCGTGTACTCGAATATCTCGAGCGTTGGTCCAGCGTCGCCCCAGCCAGGCAGACGCAGATGCACTCCTGAAATCTTTGCTCCCGGTATGCCGGTGCCGGCATCAAGCGCCGGCCCTATCAGGTTCCGTTCTGGTGCCAACCAGTGGCAGCCGAACACCTCTTGATAGAAGCGTGCCAGCGCACGCCAGTCGCGAGAGACGAGGTTTGTGTGGACGTACTTCGCGTTCATGATCACGGGGATGTTGCGGTAGACGACCGCTTCTGCGAATTGTAGCTCGGGTCGAGAGGGTCCGACGGAAGTTCCCAAGCTCTCGCACCTGCGCCGCCCGAGTGCTATGGCGCTCGAGGAATGGCAGCGGGGTCTGCGGCGCCAGTTCGGCCGCGCGCAGGCGTTCAAGTGGAAGAACCTCGGCCCCGCGCCCATCTTCTCCGAGTTCGCGGTGGAGAATCCCCAACGAAGCAGCCGCTACCGCCGACTCGAGCGCAAGCACGGCGAGCTCATTAGTCAGTGGCTGCAGATATTCCTCGCGCAGCGTCTGCCGGGTGTACCGGTGGTGGACCGATCTTCAGCTCCCGGTCCGGAAAGCTGGTGCATGCGTGCGGCATTGTGCGGCGTGCCGCGCTCGCGATGCGCCCGATAGTCCCGGGCGCGCGTGCCGCGGATCCTTCCGGCATCCGCGCTGGAGCCTCCGTACCCATCGGGTACGGAGGCTTGCGCGGGCGGTGCCAAACCGCGCCATCGGTCACTGCATCGTCGCTTACTGCACTGTGACGCGAGTTCCCGTGATCACGCCGTGAATGGGCGTCGGGGCCAGGACGCTGTTTTCGTCAAACTCGTGTCCGGGCGTCACCGTCGCAAGGTACTGTGTAGTGGTGAAAGTTCCATGGAAGGTCTTGCCCGACCGATCGAGCGTCACCGTTTCGGCGATGGTCGCCGGGCCGACATACGCATCCGACAGCCAGGCGAGCGCGACATGGTTTAGCTTATAGGTGGCGGGCCCGATCTGTTCCCACGCGCCCATGCAGACATCCCCGGTCGTCGGATCGCGGCCTCCGGATACCATCGTCTCGGTACCGTCGCGGTGCCAGGTGGCCGTGCCGAAGTCGATCAGCGCGCCGTCGGGAATCCCGTTGCTGTTGCCCTTGGCGATAAATTCCACCTTCCAGAGCCCAACGATGGAGCTCCCCCGGCGACCATCGTCGTCAACGGTGAGCAAGGTCCCTGCGCCGATGCCCGGTCGGTAGACCGCTGGCGAGAGCCATCCGGACGCACCCCCGGAGTGAGCCGGCTGCCCCGGAACCCCGAACGCGCATCCGGCTCTGGCCGCGCACCCGAGCGTCAGCCCCAGTAAGCCCAAAGCGGCAGTGAGACCTGTTGTCACGAATCGCGTGCCCTTGGGCGCCCGATCCCCACTTCCCTTCAAGTTCGATTCGACCTGCTTCATCGTGCTCTCCTCAATGTTTCTCAGTTTGAAATGCGCAATCAGTGGTTGCGCTCGGCGCAGGTTGTTCGAGGCGTTATGAAATGGCTTTGGCCCCTTGTGAATCGTCGTTAATAGACACATCGCGGAACCCCCTTTGCCGCACGTTAACCGCCCATCCAGAGCTGATACGCGCGGCCCACTGCCGCGCCATTGCGCTGATGGATCAGTTACTTACGACTTCACGATGGTCCACGGCGGCATCGGCTAGAATCGGCAGGCGGCGAGTGCTACAAGAATGGACCAGACCAGCACCCCTGATTACGAATTCGGCGGCTTTCGCCTTGACACGGCGCTCGAGGTGCTCGTGGCGCCCAGCGGCGAGCTCGTTCCCTTGCCCTCCAGAGCGTTCGAGACGCTCCGCTGCCTCGTCGAACGGGCGGGCGAGCTCATCGAGAGGCCTGCCCTCATGAAGGCGGTCTGGCCTCGCTCGGTGGTCGAGGAGAACAACCTCAGTCAGTGCATCCTGACCCTGCGTCGAGCGCTCGGTGAGAGCGCCGGTGAACGACGGTTTATCCTCACCGTCCCAGGGCGGGGCTTCAAGTTCGTGGCCCCTGTGCGCGTGGTGTCCTGCATGCGATCACCGCCGGGCCCGCCTCGCGTAAGCGGCGCCGCGGAGCGCTCCGCGACTGTGCCCGCGACCGAGTCTGTGCCGGCCAATCAGTTGACAGTAACCGCGAGCGTCCGCGCCGGATGGACACACGCTTGGTACGCTCGGCGCACTCCCTGGATCCTCCTCGCTGCGGTCCTCGGCCTGGCCCTAGCCGGTCCCATATGGCTGCTGAGACGTGGCGCGCACTCCCCGGCAGTTACCTCGCCCGATGAGTACCAAGCGCTGACTGATGTGAGTGACAGCGCCACCGCGCCGGCCCTGTCCCCGGACGGGCGCATGCTCGCCTTCTTGCGCGGAGGCAAGGCGTTCGTGGATAACGCTCAGCTCTGGTTAAAGCTGCTGCCGGACGGCGAGCCGGTACAACTGACTCGAGTTCCCGGATCTGTCTTCGCACCGGCATTTACTCCCGATGGCACGCACATCGTCTACACGCTGGTCGACGTCCGCGCACAGAGTTGGGACACGTGGAGCGTTCCCATCACCGGCGGTGAACCAACACTTTTTCTGCCGAACGCGTCGGGGCTCAGCTTCATTGGCCCGCACGAAGTCATGTATTCGGAGTTCAAGACCGGGGTGCATCTCGGAATTGTGACCTCGCTCGATGACCGCTCACATCACCGCGACATCTATTTGCCGGAGCACGAGCGCGGGATGGCGCATTTTTCCTATCTCTCGCCAGACCGTAGATCCGTCATCGTCGTCGAGATGGATGGGACGGGAACCTTTCAGCGCTGTCGGCTCGTGCCGTTCGATGCCCGCTCAGCGGGTCGCCCGGTCGGTCCGGCCGGGCAGTGCCGCTCCGCGGCGTGGTCTGTCACTGGCCACTGGATGTACTTCGCGGTGCAGATCGGCGAGCGCTCGCACTTGTGGCAGGAGCGATTCCCCGATGGCGCACCGGAGCAGATTACGTTCGGTCCCACGGATGAAGACACCGTTGCTGCGGCGCCCGACGGGCACTCCTTGCTCACCGGGCTCGGCCTGGAGCAAAGCGTGGTCTGGATACACGACTCGAGCGGCGAGCGCAGCGTTTCGACGGAGGGCCATGCCTACCGCCCGTGGCTCGCGCCCGACGCACGCCACGTCTACTTTCTAAGCGCGCGCAGCGCCGGCGACCCAGCGAAGCTGTGGCGTGTCGATGTTGCCTCTGGCCGGCGGGAACCCCTGCTCGCCGGGTTTGGCGTGTCGAGCTTCGATATCTCCCCGGACGAGCGGCAGGTCATTTTCACGACGCGGCGCGACGGATCCTCCGAGATCTGGATCGCACCGCTCGACCGCGACGCAGCGCCCAGACTGCTGCTGCGCGGCGGGGACGAACCCGCCTTCGATCGCGGCGCTCACGTGTTCTTCCGCAGGCTCGGGGCGCACGCCAACTATTTGTACCGGATGAACGCTGACGGGAGCGGCGAAATGCGCGTTCTCGCGACGCCGATCGTTGAGTTCAACGCCGTGGCGCCCGATGGCAAGTGGGTCAATGTGCACATGGCCCTGCCGGGTGCCATCGCCGCCGGTTGGCTGATACCCGTGGATGGCACCTCGCCAGAGCGACGCCGTGTCGGCAACGGCTGGGCGGCCTCGCGCTGGTCGCCCGACGGCAAGCTCCTTTATGTCGATGTCGGCGCGGGCGGAGATCCGGCGCGCTACGGCCGGACGCTGGCGTTACCGCTCGGCACGGATGGTCTGCCGATCCCGTCGGCCGACCTGGGCGTTCCCCACATGAAGCTCATACCGCATGCGGTGGACTCGCTGTCGGTGGGAAACGACCCGTCGGTGTATGCCTTCGTGCAGCAGGATGACCACCGCAACATTTATCGCATTCCTCTGCACAACTAGCCTCAACCGCCACGACCCAACCTCAGGCGGGCATCAATGCGAATCCAAGCTTCTTGCCGGCACCGCGGATGCGATCGTCCAAGCTCAAGAGCGCGAGTCCCGCCACTGCAGCGCGGGCTGCCAACGCCGAGGCCAAGTGAATGGCATCCAGTGTACGAATCGGCTCCGCGGGGAACGGCTGGCGCGCGCGATCCACGACCTCTTGTGCGACATGCATGATTTGCCAGTGGGCGGCCGCAGCCACCAGGTGTGATCGGCGGTCCGCTGCTTCCCCCTCGGTCAGGTCTCCGAGACCTGCAGCTCGCAGAAGCACACGATCGCATTCAATGAGGGTCAGATCCGACGCGATGACGATCTCAGCGCTACTGAGCAGCCCGCGTACCTCCGGAGCCGCTGCCTCATCCAGTAGCCATGCGAGGACGGCGCTGGACTCGGCATACAGATTCATCGCGGGCCTCGTTCCTCATCGAGCAGTTGCGCGGCGCTTCGTCTACCTCGGCGCGAGCGCGGGAGCGGCC
>JBOHZR010000160.1:0-11847 GCA_050738595.1 Steroidobacteraceae bacterium
CCTCATGTGTCCTCCTCACGGATGATAGCCACCCGATGCGAGGCTTGGCTCCGGTGTGGCAAGGAGATACGGTGAGCCGGCGGAGCCGGCTTTGTCCGTCCCTCTCGATGGAGGGGCGCGCAGCATACTCAACCCGCAGGCGAGCCGCAACGCCCCTGATGCACTGTGTTCTTGCAGAAACAGCGAGTTAGCGTGCATCCTGCACGCTAATACCCACCCGCGCCGCCGCCGAGCGCTGGCGCACGGCCTCATAGAGCAGCATTCCCGCCGCGACCGAGACATTGAGACTCTCGACGGCGCCGAGTCGCGGCAAGCGCACGAGAACGTCGCAGCGCTGCCGCGTGAGCTGGCGCAGCCCCCGACCCTCGCCACCGAGGACGAGCACCGCTGAGACGGTCAGATCGACCTCGCGGGCGTCCCGCTCCGCCTCCGCGTCGGCCCCGATCGCCCACACGCCGGCGCCTTTGAGAAGGGCGAGCGTGCGCGCGAGATTGGTGCAGGCCACGACGGGAGTCGATTCGGCCGCGCCGGCGGCGACTTTGCGGACCGCCGGAGTCAGCTGCGCCGCGCGGTCGCGCGGCACGATGACCGCCAGTGCCCCGCACGCGTCGGCGGTGCGCAGGCAGGCCCCGAGATTGTGAGGATCCTGAACACCGTCGAGAGCGAGAAGCAGAGGCGCCGGGGCGCTCGCGGCCCCTGAGCGCTCGGCGATCGCAGAGAGCAGCTCGTCCTCTGACCAAGCCGCAAGGGGCACAATCTCGGCTACGATTCCCTGGTGCACGACCTCGCCGAGAGCGCGGGTCAACGCCTCCGCGTCCACGCGCTCCACGGGCCGCCCGTGCCGGCGCGCGAGCGTCTCGAGCTCACGCGACCGCGAATCTTCGCGGCCGCGTACGATCTTCAGGCCGAGCACGCGCTCGGGATGCCGGGCCAGGAGCGCCTGCACCGCGTGCAGGCCGTAAATGACCTGTGTGCCGGCGGGGCCGCTGCGCGCGCCCCTCACTCCTCGTCCTCGGTATCCGTGCGCCCTTCGACCTGCGCATGCTCCTCGGCAAGGTTGAGATCGACGAGGCCCTCGATCGGATTCACGGCCGTCACGACGACGCGCAGGTGACTGCCGACGCGCAGACGTCGTCCACGACGCCGCCCGATCCAGGCGTGGCCACTCTCATCCATCACGTACTCATCATCGCCCAGACTGTCGACGTGCAGCAGCCCATCGACGCTCACAGCGAGTATCTGCACGAAGCAGCCGAACTCGACGACCGTCGTCGCGAGGCCGAGGAAGCTCTGTCCGATCCGCTCCTTCAAATAGGTGCACTTGAGAAAGGTCGAGACGTAGCGGTCCGCCTCATCCGCTCGCTTCTCGAGCCGCGAGAGAGCCTCGCCGAGCGATGTGAGCTCCTCCGTCGCGTAGGGGACGCCGCTCTCGTCGCTCGCGCCCAGGAGCGCCTTCAGCGTCCGGTGCACGATCAGATCGGGGTATCGCCGGATGGGCGAGGTGAAATGCGCGTAGTGCGTGAGCGCGAGGCCGAAATGTCCGACGTTCACCGGTTGGTAGATCGCCTGCTGCATGGCCCTCACGATGAGCGATTCGACGAACGGTCTGTCCGGCGAGGCGCCGACCCGGCGCGTGAGTGCTTGGAAATCGCGCGGCGTCGGCTCAGCGGGGAGCTGCGCTTCGACGCCGAGCGCGTGCAGCGTCGAGACGAGACGGTCGAGCTTCTCCGCCTCGGGCTGCCCGTGCACCCGGTAGAGCGTCGGTGTCCGTGTGCGCGCGAGCTCCTGCGCCACGGCGACGTTGGCGAGGATCATGCATTCCTCGATGAGCCGGTGTGCATCGTTGCGCGCGCGCAGCTCGACGCCGCGCACGCGCTCCGCGGCATCGATCTCGAACTCGGCTTCTGCCGCATCGAAATCGAGCGCGCCCCGATGCGCGCGGGCGCGATGCAAAGCCCGGTAGACATCGACGAGCGGCAGCAACCGCTCCACGAGCTCCGATCCGATCTCGCGTCTCGCCTCGGGCCTGCCATCGATCAGCGCCGCCTGAGCCAGCGTGTAGGTGAGCCGCGCCGCCGAGCGCATGACGGCCGGATAGAAACGCGCCGATTTCAGTGCGCCGCGGCGCGTGACGATCATGTCGGCCGCAAAGCACAGCCGCTCGACCCGCGGTGCGAGCGAGCACAGATGATCCGAGAGCGTGGTGGGCAGCATCGGCAGCACGCGCGTGGGGAAATACACCGAAGTGCCGCGTTCGAGAGCCGCTTCATCGAGCGCGGTGCCCGGCCGTACGTAGTAGCTCACGTCGGCGATCGCGACGATGAGCCGGAAGCCCTCGGCGTGCGGCTCCGCATAAACAGCGTCATCGAAGTCGCGCGCGTCCTCACCGTCGATGGTTACCAGCGACAGATCGCGTAGATCGATGCGGCGCGCCGCCTCTTTGGGATCGACCCGATCGCCAAACGCCTGGGCCTGCCGGAGCGATGCGGCTGGAAACTCGTTCGGGAGATCGAATCGCGCGATGGCCGACTCGGTCGCGAGCTCGACCGGCCGGTCCGGATCGAGTCGCTTCTGGATGCGCGCATGAGCCGGCCCGGATGAGCTCGCGTGGCGTGTAATGCGAGCGATGACCCAATCGCCGCTTCGCGCCCCGTCGAGCTCGGCCGGCGCGACGGAGCAGGTGAGCTGCAGGCGCCGGTCGGCTGCGCTCACCCAGGCCTGCCGTCCGGTGACTTCGAGCGTGCCGAGGAACGCGCTGACGCCGCGCCCGAGCACCTCCTCCACCTCTCCGAGCCAGCGATCGCTCGCATCGCGGGCGAGACTCACCCGCACGCGATCGCCGTGCATGATCCCGCGCATCTGCCGCGGCGGCAGGAACACGCTCTCCTTGACGCCCTGGACGCGGACGAAGCCGTAGCCTGCGCGATGGGCGCTGACAGTGCCTTCGGCCGTGCCGCCGGGCGCGAGCCGAGCGCTCGAGCGACCCTGAGCGGAAGAGCGCCGCCCCACGCCTGCGCCGCTCCGGGCGGCCTGCGGCGGCGTGCCGCCAGGCTTTCGTCCGGAATCGCGCACGGGCCGACTCGCCTTGCCGGCAGTCTTCTGCGGAGCGCGACTCTCCGCGCGAGCGCGCCGGTCGTGGCGCCCGAATCGAGTTCTTCGGCTCTTCAATTGACAGCCCCCGACCCCGTGCGTACATTTCGCCGCGCCTCGCTCCCTGCCCGGGTGGCGGAATTGGTAGACGCACTAGTTTCAGGTACTAGCGGGTAACTCCGTGGAGGTTCGAGTCCTCTTCCGGGCATTTCATTCAAATAGTTACAGTACATTCTTAATGTTAATTAGAATCTGTGCGGGTGACGATCGGGGCTGGCTTCGGCCGCATCGTAACACCTCACACTTCAGTTCCCTCGCGTGCTGATGCGGGGTGCTCCCCGATTCATCTTTCGCGTTGTGGCACTCATGCGAACTCGTCCATCGTCCTAATGGATCGGGACTTCTCGCTTCCTTGCTTCTTCGCTCGGCCACCACGGCAACCGATGCAGCTCGGGCGCGACCTCACTTATGGACAGTTCGCCGAAGCTCGGTAGTTGATCCCAGCAGGGACAGCGGCCAGCCCGCATCATCAGTGCGCGTGAGGTGTCGTTGCAGGCGCCCCGGCCGAAACGACCCCTGCTCCGGAAAAAATGCCGCGCTGCATGGCCAATGACCACGAAGACAAGCTGCGAAGGGGCAGCAGTAGGTGACACGCTCGGGCGTGTCATCGTAGCCGATGAATTTAGCGTAGCGAGCTCGGCGTCGGTTCGCACGCATCCCGAAGGTCACTCACCAATCATTGCCACGATGTCGCATTGAACGAGGATGTTGGCGGGCAGGTCCTTGGTTTCCGTATGTCGGGCCGGCCGGGTCGCCGAGTCAGGAAACATTGTCACCCAGTGCTTGTTCAGTACTTCGCGCTCAGAGGCGTCTTGCATCGCGACATTGACCTTGACGATATGATCGGTCGTACCGCCCGCCTGCTCCAGGATCTCGCGTACATACCGGAACATCAGCGCGCATTGCTCATCGAGCGTGGCGGGCGATGTGCCGTCGGCGCGGCGCGGGAGGATAGAGCCCGACATGAGGAGCGGCCCGAGCCTGCATGCCGCAGGGATCGGGTTACGGTGCGTGAAGCCACGCAGGTCAATGCTCTTGCGCTGACTCAAGTCGCGCCTACTATGTACTTGCGCCCGACAGTTTGCACGATGATCGCGGCACCTCGACGATCTCGCTCAATGCCGCCATCACGCGGGCTGAGGAGCGTGTACTCGCCAAGCGTTCGCGTCAGGCGCGCATGAAGCGTGCGACGTACGTCCGTATGCTCATTCGAGATGAGCCTTTCGTAATCGGTGCCGACGTGCTTGCCGATGCGGCTAAACGCATGGGTGACGTGCGTTTGAGGGTGTCCCGCAAGCATGAGAAAATACCTGCTTGACTCCTCGTTCTTCATCGATTTGCTCAATGAGATGGCAGACGGTGTCGAGGGGCCGGCGTTTCACTGGCTCAAGAGCAACGGGACTGCACAGCTCTGGATCAGCCCAGTGACGGTGGCGGAGGTGCTCGAGGGCGCCGTTGACACCAAGGCGGTCAAAGCCTACCTGGCTCGCTATTCGTGGCAAGGCATCCATCGAGTGCACGCCGAAAGCGTCGCGCTCCGTCAGAAGCGTACCTCGCGGCGCATGGGCGAAAACGACGCGTGGCAGCTGGCTATCGCCGAGCGCATGAGCGCGGCGATCGTGGGTCACGATCCCGCCGCGTTTGGACGCCTCGGTCCTCGATACGTGGACCATCGCCGGTCGCAAGAGCCACCCTGACCGCCGCGGCTCTGCGTTGCACGCGCCGTTCTCCGATTCCGGAGATTTTCCGGACATTCACCTTTGCAAACTGCCGCGGGATTCTCTACGGCCCGACCGAAGGCGACAGTGCAGGTGTTTGGAGCCGATCCGCCAAGCCGCCATACCTGAGCGTGCGCACCAGCTCCTTGGCGTACATGCTTTGCGGGAAACCGAGATCGACCCGGCTCGCCGCATCGAGCGACTTCAGTTGCGCCGCCGAGAGCCCGAGATCGAAGCTCGCGAGGTTATCCTCGAGCTGCGCTGACGTGCGCGCGCCGATGATCGGGATCACCGGCACGGTCTGATAGCGAAGCCATGCCAGGGCGACCTCAGCCATGCTGCGGCCGACTTCACTGGCCACCGATTTCACCGCCGCGATCACGCGGTCTGCGCGCGGCTTCTCGGGAAGGAACTGCTCCATACCCTCAGCCGACAGCCGACCTTCAGCCTTGCCCGCGCCACCGTGGTACTTGCCGCTCAGCAGCCCGCTCGCGAGCGGCGACCAGGCGACCACGCCCACATCGAAGGCCCGCGCCATCGGGATCAACTCGCGCTCGACCGTGCGTTCGATGAGACTGTATTCGATCTGCAAGCCGACGAAGCGCGTCCAGCCGCGAAGCTGCGCCAATGTATTGGCCCCGGCGATCCACCAGGCCGGTGCATCGGAGACCCCGACGTAGAGCACCTTCCCCGCGCGAACCAGATCGTCCAGCCCGCGCATGACCTCCTCGAGCGGCGTGACCTCGTCCCAGATATGCATCCAGTACAGATCGATGTAGTCGGTTTGCAGTCGCTTCAGGCTTGCCTCTACCGCCTGTGTCATGCTTTTGCGGTGGTTGCCCGCCGCATTCGGGTCGACACCGGGAGCCGCATTCGAGTACTTGGTCGCGAGAACCACGCTTTCGCGATGGCCCTTCATGAACTCGCCAACGAACGTCTCGCTCGTTCCATTCGTATAGACGTTTGCCGTGTCGATGAAATTGCCGCCCGCCTCGCGGTACGCGGCGTAGATCCTCCGCGCCTCATCCTTGGCCGAACCCCATCCCCAGTCGTTGCCGAAGGTCATCGTGCCGAGCGACGCCTCGGACACCCGCAGGCCGCTCGCGCCCAGAAGCCGGTATTTCATTGACCTCTCCTTAGTTGCTCCCGATGTCAGCGTACAAGACCTTCGTCTTGCGAGCCTAGCCGATTTCCGAGCTTCACCCGAAATGCGCGACCGTCAAGCCGCCGCATGCCGGCTCCCCGGCAAGGGCGCCCAGGACAGGTTCGGCGCCAGGGTGTAGTACGCTAATACGAGTCGAGACGCGACGCGGCTCGAAGGAGAGGCTCATGCGCAACGAAACCTTCCCGATCGACTTGAGTGCGCTTCAGCCCCTGAAGCTCGATCCCGCCACGCTGTCTCTGTCTGACACGCAGAAGGTGACGCTCAGGCACAATATCCAGCTGTGCCGCGATGCAATCGTGTTCTTCACGGCACTGGCCGGAGCGAAGGGCTTATCCGGGCACACAGGCGGCGCCTACGACACCGTTCCTGAGGTGATGATCGTTCGGGCGTTCATCGCCCATGGTGCACCTATCGTGCCCGTCTTCTACGATGAGGCCGGACACAGAGTCGCGACGCAATATCTGCTGAGCGTGCTCAACGGAGCGATGCCGGCAGAAAGATTGCTCCACTATCGAGAATACGCCAGCGGGTTGCCGGGACATCCCGAGAAGGGCTTGACGCCGGGCCTCGAGTTCAGCTCCGGCCGGCTCGGCCACCTGTGGTCGTTCTGCAATGGCGTGGCGATGGCCAATCCGGGCAAGGCAGTCGTTCTGCTCGGGTCCGACGGCAGCCAGATGGAGGGCGACAATGCCGAAGCCGCGCGGCTCGCCGTCGCCAAACGCCTGAACGTCAAGGTGCTCGTGGACGACAACAACGTCACGATCTCGGGGCACCCGCAGGAGTATCTGGACGAATACGACCTCACCCGCACGTTGGCGGGATACGGCATGCAGACCGCGACGACCATGGGCGAGGACCTCGACGCCCTATTCATCGACCTGTGCCGCGCGTTCTCCGATCCGTTGCCGCGGGCAGTCGTCCTCAAGCGCCCGATGGCGCCCGGCATCGAAGGCGCCGAAGGCAACGCCAAGGCGCACGAGGTGCTCGAGGCCGAGATCGCCATTGGCTATCTCGAGAAGCGGGGCGGATACGATGCGGCGATCGAGATGCTCAAGGCAGCCAAACCCAAGAAGAGCCCGCTCACCTATCGTGGCTCCTCGGGCGTGGGCAAGAACCGCGACGACTTCGGCAAGATCATCAACGGGATCCTCGATGGCATGAGCGAAGCGGACCGTATCGCGAGCGTGCGCGTGTTCGACAACGACCTGGAGGGCTCGTGCGGCTTACACCATATCCGCAAGAAGCACCCGGAAGTATTCGTGCGGGGCGGGATCATGGAACGCGGCAACTACTCGGCGGCCGCCGGTTTCGGCTCCTCCAAAGGCAAGCAGGGCATCTATGCCACGTTCAGCGCTTTCCTGGAAATGGCCATCAGCGAGGTCACGATGGCGCGCCTGAACTTCTCGAACGTCCTGGCGCACTACAGCCACAGCGGCGTGGATGACATGGCCGACAACACCTGTCATTTCGGCATCAACAGCATGTATGCCGACGGCGGTGTGAAGCCGGGCCACGATGAGGACACCACGCGGCTGTACTTCCCGGTCGACCAGCACCAGTTCGCCGCGTGTGTCAAGCGCATCTTCCACGACCCGGGGCTGAGATTCCTGTTTACGACGCGTGCTCCCGTCCCCGACATCCTGGGCGACGACGGCAAGCCGCTGTATCAAGGCAAGCCGTTCGAGCCGGGCAAGGATGACATCGTGCGTGAGGCGCCGACCGGCGGCGGCTACATCGTGGCCATGGGTGAGATCGTGTACCGCGCGCTCGACGCGGTCATCCGACTGCGGGAGCAAGGCATCGCGGTTGGCTTGATCAATAAATCGACGGTCAACGTCGTGGACGCCACCATGACGACGAAACTCGCCGGCGCCCCGTTCGTGCTCGTCGCGGAAGGCTGGAACGCGAAGACCGGCCTCGGAAGCCGGTTCGGAAGCTACCTGCTGCAGGCCGGATTCAAAGGTCGATACCACCACATCGGCGCGCACCTGGAAGGCAGCGGCGGACTTTGGGAGCAGGTCGGCTATCAGGGCCTCGACCCCGACGGAATCATCAAAGCGGTGAAGGCTCTGGCGTAGAGGGTCGAGTGAGTAGCCGGCGCGGGCAACCGCGTCGCAAGCGATCGCTGCCGCGTAAGGACGCTGATTACCGAAAGACCGCGAAGCTCAGGCTTTCGGCTCTTGACGAGGTGAGTTATGGCGCTGTCCCCGTTGGCCGGCAAGCCGGTCCCCACGGAGATGCTGATCGACCCCGCGCGGCTCGAGCGTGAGTACTACGTCCGCACGCCCGAGCCGACGGACCCGGCACAGCTGGTGAGCTTCGGCACGAGTGGCCATCGAGGCTCACCGCTCACCGGCTCGTTCAACGAGGCGCACATTCTCGCGATCACTCAGGCGATCTGCGAGTACCGGCGCGGGCACGGCATCAGCGGGCCACTGTTCATGGGACGCGATACCCATGCGGTGTCCGGTCCGGCGCAGCGCACTGCCTTGGAAGTGCTCGCTGCCAACGAAGTCGAGACCGTGATCCAGAGCGCGGATGGATTCACGCCCACACCGGCGATATCGCGGGCCATACTGATGCATAACCGCGGCCGCACGGAACGGCTGGCGGACGGCATCGTCGTGACGCCCTCGCACAATCCGCCGGAAGACGGCGGCTTCAAATACAACCCGCCGAACGGCGGGCCGGCCGATACGGGTGTGACGGGCTGGATTCAAGCGCGTGCGAATGCCCTGCTACGCGAGGGTAATCGCGGCGCGAAGCGCCTGCCAGTCACCGCGGCCCGAGGTGCGGGGACGCTCAGCGAGCAGGATTTCGCGGCTGCGTACGTGGAGGAGCTGCGGCGCGTCATCGACATGGAGGCGATTCGCGCCGCCCACCTGAAACTCGCGGTCGACCCCCTCGGCGGCGCCGCGGTGCATTACTGGGAGCCGATCAATCGCGTTTACGGCCTCGAGATCGACGTCGTCAATCCGAGAGTCGATCCGACTTTCTCGTTCATGACGGTGGATCACGATGGCAAAGTCCGCATGGACTGCTCGAGCCCGTACGCGATGGCGAGCCTGCTCCGGCTGAAGGACCGCTATGATGTCGCCTTTGCAAACGACACCGACGCCGACCGACACGGCATCGTCACGCCCTCGGCCGGCTTGCTGAATCCCAACCACTACCTGGCCGTCGCGATCCGCTACCTGCTGACGCATCGCCCGCACTGGAGCGCGGCTGCCGCGGTCGGCAAGACGCTCGTCTCGAGCAGCCTGATCGACCGTGTGGTTGCGGCATGCCAGCGTCGCTTGCTCGAGGTGCCGGTCGGATTCAAATGGTTCGCGCCAGGTTTGCTCGATGGCTCCGTCTGCTTCGCTGGGGAGGAGAGCGCCGGCGCGAGCTTTCTGCGCCTCGATGGAACGGTGTGGACGACCGACAAGGACGGGCTCCTCCTCGCGCTGCTTGCGGCCGAGATCACCGCCCGCACGGGCAAGGACCCCGGCGAGCACTATCGGGAGCTCACGGCGCAGTTCGGCGCTCCGTGCTACACGCGCCTCGACGCGCCCGCGACACCGCAGCAGAAGGCGCGTCTCGCGAAGCTCTCCGCCGAGGCGGTGCGAGCGGCGACTCTCGCCGGCGGGCCGATTACCGCAAAACTGACTCGCGCACCGGGCAACGACGCGCCCATCGGTGGCCTCAAGGTCGTGAGTGCCAATGGCTGGTTCGCGGCGCGTCCGTCGGGTACCGAGAATCTCTACAAGATCTATGCCGAGAGCTTCCGTGATGCACAGCACCTGTCGATGCTGGTCGCCGAGGCCCAACAGATCGTCGCCGAGTCCTTGAGGTCACCATGAAACAGACGCTGCCGTTGATTGAGCGCCCCGCATGGGCCGCACTTCAAGCCCATCACAAGCGGGTCGCCCCGCTGCATCTGCGCAAGCTGTTCGCCGACGATGCGAAGCGCGGAGAGCGCCTGACGCTCGAGGCCGCCGGAATCCATCTCGACTACTCCAAGAACCGCATCACGGACGAGACGCTCTCGCTGCTCCTTAAGCTCGCCGATGAATCAGGCCTGCGAGGGCGCATCGACGCCATGTTCGACGGGCGGCACATCAACGTGTCCGAGAACCGGGCTGTGCTGCACACCGCGCTGCGCGCACCCAAGGACGCGAGCGTTAGCGTGGACGGTGAGAACGTCGTGTCTCAGGTCCACGCGGTGCTCGACAAGATGAGCGGCTTTGCGAACGCCGTCCGCAGCGGCGCCTGGAAAGGCCGCACGGGCAAGCGCATCCGCAACGTCGTCAACATCGGAATCGGCGGCTCGGATCTCGGGCCCGTGATGGCCTACGAGGCGCTTCGATGGTACAGCGAGCGCGCGCTGGCGTTCCGGTTCGTATCAAACGTCGACGGCACCGATTTCGTCGAGGCGGTACGCGGTCTCGACCCCGGGGAGACGCTGTTCATCATCTCCTCGAAGACCTTCACGACGCTCGAGACGATGACCAACGCCCACGCCGCGCGCGCGTGGTCTCTGCAGGGTCTCGGCGGTGATCCTCAGGCGGTCGCCCGGCATTTCGTGGCTGTGTCCACCAACGCCGCGGAAGTGGCCCAGTTCGGGATCGACACGGCAAACATGTTCGAGTTCTGGGACTGGGTCGGCGGCCGATACTCGATGGACTCCGCCATCGGGCTGTCGACGATGCTCGCCATCGGTCCGGAGCACTTCCGCGCGATGCTCGCCGGCTTTCACGAGATGGATGAGCACTTCCGCACCGCGCCGTTCGCACGCAATCTGCCCGTGCTGATGGGGCTCATCGGTCTCTGGTACGACAATTTCTTCGGCGCGCAGACCGTGGCCGTACTGCCGTACGAGCAGTATCTGCACCGCTTCCCCGCTTACCTGCAACAGCTCACGATGGAGAGCAATGGAAAGCACGTGACCCTCGAGGGCGAGCGCGTCCGCTACGATACGGGTCCGATCTACTGGGGTGAGCCCGGCACGAACGGCCAGCACTCCTTCTATCAGCTCATTCATCAGGGCACGCGGCTCATCCCCTGCGACTTCATCGGTTTCGCGCAGCCGCTCAACCCCCTGGGTGACCAACACGACATGCTGCTCGCCAACGTGTTCGCCCAGGGCGAGGCGCTCGCCTTCGGCAAGACGCCCGAGGAGGTCAAGGCCGAGGGCTCGCCGGACTGGCTCGTGCCGCATCGCACCTTCGAGGGCAACCGGCCCTCCAACACACTGCTGCTCGAACGACTGACGCCGGCGGCGCTCGGCAAGCTCGTCGCGCTCTACGAACATATCGTCTTCACTCAGGGCGCGATATGGCACATCGACTCGTTCGATCAGTGGGGTGTGGAACTCGGCAAGGTGCTTGCCAAGCGGATCCTCCCAGAGCTCCGCGCCGAGCGAGCAACTGCCCTGGCACATGACAGCTCCACGAACACGCTCATTCGCCGATACCTGACCCTGAAGCATCGGCAATGAAGCGCGGGCCGTCCTACGCCGACGTAAAGTCGCCGTTCGGCAAGGCTGGGATCACCCCATGAGCGCACGAGCTCGCGAGCACCGCCTTCTTCGGCCGGTCGATCCGGGAAGGGATCACATCCGCGGCGGCGACGCTCCGGGCCGCCGGCTCACGATCCTGATCTACGGGGATTACCTTTGCCCCTATTGTCGGCGGCTCCGGTACGTGCTCGATCGGCTGCGGCGCGCCCTCGGCGAGCGGATGGCCTACGTCTTCAGGCATTTTCCGAACGAGCGTGCGCATCCCGGCGCCGAGCTCCTGTCCATGGGGTCGGAAGCGGCCGCCCGCCAAGATC
>JBOHZR010000161.1:0-2631 GCA_050738595.1 Steroidobacteraceae bacterium
GGCGTAGAACGGCCCCGCCTCGAGAGTCTGTGAGTGCTGCCGGCAGACATCCCCATCCATGCAGTCCACACGCAAATCCTTCAGCGAACCCTTCCCGTGCCCCGTTGCGGCCACGAAGGTGACGATCACCCTCACGACGCTCACCAAGCGCAGTCCCGACGGGGAGCTGCTCGAGTTCGTAAGGCTCGCCTCCTGGTGCACCGGCATGCCGGAGTGCGGCAAGCTCATCGCGCAGGGCAGCGGATGCCCTTACAAGAAGGCGCTGTGAACGTCGATATCGGATACGCACTCCAAGCCGCATCGTGTGTGCGCCTTGTGCGGTTGCGCATCAGCGGCATCGGCTGCAAAGGCGATGGCGGATCCGTGACCATTCCGTGATCAGAGCGCTCCGGTGGCCGCACCGGCCCTGAATCTCATGCTTATGCACAGGATTATCCACCGCTCCTGGGGATAAGCGCTGTCAAGCCCCGAGAGGTCCCTCGCGGGGTTTGCGACGAAAGCGGGCTTTACCGCACGCCAGCCTTCCGCGGATGATTCCACCATGAACGCTCCAAGCCCGGTCCGCCGCATCTCGGATACCGCCCTGTGGGTCGCGGTCTACCGCGCCGAGGAGAGCGAGCGCTCCGATGCCGTGTTCCATGACCGCTACGCCCGCACGTTGGCCGCCGATCGCGGGGCCGAGATCGCCGCGGCCATGGCCTTTGCCCGGCGGCACGCCTGGTCCTATACGGCCCGGACCTGGCTCGTCGATCGCATCATCGAGTCGTCCGTGGCGCGGGGCACGGACATGCTCATCAACCTTGCGGCCGGGCTCGATGCAAGGCCCTACCGGATGGCACTTCCCGCATCCCTTAAGTGGGTGGAGGTCGACCTGCCGGAGATGCTCACCTACAAGCAGGAGATGCTCGCCGCCGAGCATCCCGTGTGCGCGCTCGATCGGGTGGCACTCGATCTGAGGGACGTATCTGCGCGTCGGGAGTTCTTTCAGCGCCTCGGGGCTGAGGCGAAACAGGCGCTCATCGTGACCGAGGGGCTCCTCATTTATTTCGATGCCGAGGAGGTCGGGGCGCTCGCGCACGATTTGGCCGCCCCGGTGACTTTCAAGCGGTGGGTCACGGACCTCACCTCGCCCGCCCTGCTGCGCATGCTGCAGCGATCAATGGGCGGACTGCTCGCCGAGGCGGATTCACCGCTTAAGTTTGCCCCTTCCGAAGGTCCGGAATTCTTCGCCCGTTACGGCTGGAAAGCCCTCGAGACGCGCTCCCTGTTGCACACCGCAGCCAAGTTGAATCGACTCTCCTTCGGACTGCGGCTGCTGTCACTCCTCCCCGATCCTGCCGGCCGCAAGCCTGACCGTCCATGGGGAGGTATCTGCGTGTTCGAGAACTCCGGAGCCGGCAACGCCGAGCACGCGCGGCAGATCATCCCCTGATCACCCGGGAGTGGCGCGCTCGCGCGCGACCCTCGCTCGCGCACGCCTACCCCGAGCACGTCAAGAGCCGCGTGCTTGCGGGGCTTGCGCGGATCACAGGCTTTCTCGGGGCCTCCCTGAGTCAGCGGCGAATCGGGGAGAGGGTCGAGTTCCTCGTGCTCACCCGCTGGGAGTCGATAAAGGCCATTCGTGCGTTCGCCGGAGCGGGCATCGAGAAGGCCGTCGTGCAGAGCGCGGCTCGCGCCGCCCTCGAATCCTTCGACGGTCACGTCCGCCACTACGAAGTT
Organism: Steroidobacteraceae bacterium; assembly: GCA_050738595.1. Taxonomy (GTDB): domain Bacteria; phylum Pseudomonadota; class Gammaproteobacteria; order Steroidobacterales; family Steroidobacteraceae; genus JASHUC01. The sequence continues at coordinate 1,720 of JBOHZR010000161.1, forward strand.
CTGGAAGACACCTCCGCCTGAGCAGATTGAAGAAGTCGCGTGCCTTAAAATCCGAGCAGGCTCGCTCACCGAAACTCTTCTCCTCTCATCCAAGCACCCCGCCGCACTCCCTCCATGTCCCCCGGCGAACCACCACGATTTGATACTCGAGTTTTTGCGCGAAGTCATCGCGATCTCGAGCAGACATTTTCACCTCGCGCATGGATCATGGGAAACGAACCGACACTTCCCATTCAAACTTCTGGAGTCATCCCATGGCCACCCGTGAGCACGAGGTCGCAATGAGCCTGCCGCAGCTTCGCTTTGCGGTCGCGGAAGCGGCGCAGATCCTGCGCATGAGCCGTGCGCAGCTCTACAACCGCATCAGCGATGGATCGATCAAGCCTCATAAGGACGGCGCGCGCACCTACATCACGCGCTCGGAACTCGAGCGTTACGTGAAATCTTTGGCATCGTAGGTCTGAACGCTGTTGGAGCGTTCGGCGTCCGGACGCCACAACGCTCGGCGATCCCTCGATACGCTCACGCGGAGTTCGAATCGACTGGGGATTCTTGCTTGAACTGCCCGCGGCAGCCGATCACGTGCGCGAGGGTGGAAGAGCGAGCCGAGCTCTGGGCGCCCTTCAATTGCAGAATCCGCTCGTGGCACGCAAGACATCACAGCAGTGCTTCTGGCCTCCACGACAATCGTCATCATCTTGCTCTTGCCGCCGCGCCATTCAAAGTCTCACGCCTGAGTGAGGTAACCGAGTGAGAGTGCGGCGAGGCGAGGCCGAGGCCGAGGCCTGCGAGGTGGCTTGAGCTCACCGGAGCGACCCGTCGATCGTGGGACGGTCTTCAGAATATACTCGGCCCGATGGGAGCCACCCGCCCGATGCCGTAACCATGGAGGAGAGCTCATGAGTCTAAAGC
>JBOHZR010000162.1:0-4834 GCA_050738595.1 Steroidobacteraceae bacterium
TACGCGCCCATCGCCGCCGAACCCCGCTCCTGCAAAAGATGCAGCAGCAGCGTAGGCGCAAAAACCTACATCGTCAAGCGCCCCATCAGAACAGCGGAAGCGTTCGGGGGCGAGTAGTTACTCCGAAATAACATACAATAGACTTCGCGTACGGCTTCGCTTCCATCGAGGCCTGATACGAACGTCCCCTACCGTGGCGAAAGTAACGCTTAAATGTCCGAGATAGAACGCTCGAGAACCATTTGGAATAGGCCAGGCTTCCTGATCCGGCGTCTGCAGCAAATCCAGGTTGCGGCCTTTCTCAGCGAGTGCTCGGAGAGCGACATCACGCCGGTGCAATGGGGCATCCTGACGATCGTCTCAGAAAATCCTGGCGTCGGACAGATCGAAATATCCGAGGAGCTGGGCCTGGATCGCTCCAACGTGGCAAACGTTGTGGAGCGTCTCACCAAGCGGGGATTGCTGCGCCAGAAGCTCAGCTCAAAGGACAGGCGGAAGAAGTACATCACTCTAACCAAGGCAGGCGAGAGAGCCGTCGAGCACGTTGAAGCGGGCGCGTTGCGTGCGCAGCGCAAGATATTCCGCCCTCTCTCAGGTAGCGAGCTGGAGATCTTCGTCAATCTACTAACTCGCTTGGTGAAGGAGAACAACCATCTCGGTCGCGCCCTGCTGCGCCTCACGTGACGGAGCTGCAGCACGGCGCGCGTTCCGTGACCCCTTAACGTCGATACGCTTTGCGCAGCGCAACGAGCCGCTCCTGCAGGGTATCCTTCTTGGGTTGGCTCTGCGGCCCCATGCGGCACATCGCGAAAGAACGTTAGACGACATTCAGCTCCCGCGGTGTCGCTAGTAAGCTCTCGAAGCCGTTATCAGTCACCACGACCGAATCGCCCAGTACGAAGTAGCCGGCGAGCGGAGTGAACGTATTGGGATGTACAACCAGCACGGTGTTCTTTTCCAGTACCGTATGTACGCCCTCTAGGACCAGCACTTCGTCCAGATACAGACCGAGGCAGTGTCCACGAACACGCGTATATTCCGCGCTGCAGTACTGTCCGTATCCATAACGTCTGAAAACGTCGTTCTCGGCGAGCGCCACGTCATGCGCTGTGACGCCCGCCTTGATGACACTCAGTCCCGCGACGACAGCCTCGTTGAATAGCTCGAAGCACTCTCGTTGCTTGGGCGACGGCCGACCGAGCACTGCGGTACGACAGATCTGCGTCCAGTAGCCTGCGAACTGGGGTGTGAGCTCCGTGCGAACAAGATCACCCATCTCGAGGCGTCGGTCCGACGGCGGTGTCATGCCCCGCACGTCGCTACCCCCCGACGCAATCAGCATGAAGTTGTCCTCCGCCCCTTCCCCGCGCAGACGTGAGTCGACCTCGGCGACGATTTCGTATTCTCTCGCGCCCGGATGGCAAGCACCCTGAAAGGCTTGCCAGGATTTGTCGCAGATGGCGCCTGCACAACGCATCCGTTCGAGCTCGAAGTCGCTCTTGACCAAACGCACCGCATCCATCAGGGCACCGGCATCTACAAGCTCAACTTTGGGCAGCAGAGCCTTGAGTTTCTGCCAGACGCCAGAAGGCACGAATTCCGCCCCCGCTACGCCCGCACGGCCCTGGTTTACATGCGTCAGGATGTGATCCGCGAGCTCACTCACGTCGGGATAAGCAATACGACGTGCGTCGCTTACGAACCCGGCGAGCTGCACCGAGCGGACATCTGTGTCTGAGCACAGAAACGCCGCCGCGCTGCCCGAAAGAGGCAAACATACGAACGCCGCGCTCGATCTCAGCGGCGCGTCGGTGAGATACCGAACGTTCTCGCGTCTCCACGCCGGCGCGAATGCCACGAGCGCATCCATCCCCGCTGTGTTCAGAGCCGCTCGTATGCGGCGGCACCGACGTTCAAACTCCGCCGAGCTAGCAGCACGGCCACTCTCTTGTATCATGCGCTCTCCAGTCAGACTAGCGCGGTCGCACCATTCGGGGTGATCTTCACGGTTTCGGCCGCCTCGATAACACCGGCTTCGCTCGCAAGCGACAGGGCGATACACACGACCTCGCCTTCCTTGAGCGGACGTTGCGCGTCTTGCGCGATACGGCAAAGACCCCTTGTCTCGATGTCTGGATATGGAGCACATGAAAGCTCCACTTCGTATCTGTCGGTCACTTGCGCCGCCGCCAACTTGACCAGCTGAGCTTCAGTCATGCCCGGTCGCGCAGCGGCGAGTGCTACCTGCATCGTATCGTTTGCCATCTCGGCGGACGGGCCGCCGCGCGGCCGCGACTGGTGCAACCAGACGTACCGATACTGGCCGACCACATCCGCGAACTCGCTGCCATCGCTCAACTTCTCGAAAGTCACCATCGCATCCTCAAAGCCTGCGCGTCGGATGCCGCGTATCGCGATGGACGTGCGCTCATCAGCATCCCCGCCACGCTGCCATGCTGATTCCATCGCTGCGTCTAACAGTTCGGCGCCGCGCTGCAGCAGACTCCACTCATCCGCGGACGGCTGTAGCCGGCTATCGCGCACCGCCGGTCCGAGATCCTGCAATTGAGCCTGCGGCAACGCGGTTCGAAGCTCGGTCACGAGTTTGTTAGGCCACCACGGCAAATCGATCAGCGCGATTCGTCCCGCTCGGCCGCCAGAGCGTTCATCCAGAACGCTACATATGTTCTCCGTGAGCCGCGGCCCGCTGCGAATGTCCTCGAGCGTCGAGGTCCGGTGCATCCACGGTTGAACCCGCTTGGAGAGCTTCGTTACGAGTACCGGCGCGCCGACGAGCGGTATGACAAGGACCGCCTCGTTCCAGTATAGACAGAGATTGGTGAGGTAATGAATATCGGCGGAGCGAGAGACATCGCCATAGATCAGCGCGATCTGCGCGCCCGAGGCCTCGAGTCGAACACGCACACCGTCCACTCGCGCAGCAAAGGCAGACAGAGAGGTCTCCGCAGGGTCGAGCCCGACGAATCCGCGCTTCACTTCCCCCCCCCCGCGAGCTGCGCCCCGATAGCAATCACGCCACCAGCGCGTAGCATCTCAAGCAGAAAAGGATCTGTAGGGTTTGCCTGCAGTACCTGTCCCGTCCGCCGAATGGACAACTGTCCAGCTGGCACGTTCACCTCCACCATGTCGCCTTCAACCAAGGCCGTGCGAACGTTCGGTACTTCGAGGATCGGCAGACCGACCTCAAAAGCATTACGGTAAAACGTGCGAGCGAAGCTCTCTGCGACGACACAGGAAATTCCGGTGGCCCGCAGCGCCCTGACCGCAATGGCTCGCCCGGACGACTGGCCGAAGTGCCGCCCAGCCACTAGGACATCACCGGGCTTCACCCCCGCAGCGAAGGCGGGATTGGCGTCTTCGAGCACGTGTTGGGCCATTTCAGCGAGCGCGAGGAACACGCGATGCGATTTGACGATCTGATCGGTGGGCACGAAGTCCCCGACCACCCAGCACTTGCCCGTGAATTGAAGATCCGTCATAGCAAATCGCGTGCATCCGTGATGCAACCGCGCAGCGCCGAAGCACCCACGGTAAGCGCGGAACCCAGGTACATGTTCGCCGCAGCGCTACCATTGCGACCGGGAAAATTGCGAGAGTGTGTTGAGATCATGCTTTCACCTGCAGCCATCGCTCCCATGTTGACGCTCTGGTTCGAACCAGTACTGGGTGGGAACCACAATGCGCCGGTGTCGTGCAGCTGTCGTACCAATCCTTCCTCGAGCGCCTCGGCGAACACCGCGCGGCTTGCAGGCACGACGTTCAACCTCACGCTGGGATGCACGGTCTTTCCAGCAAGGACACGTGCCAGCAGGCGTATGTCCTCGATGCGGCCGCCGCCGTGACCGCCTATCTCGGCCCACTGGATGGGTGTACCTGCGACACGGCGCACAGCCTTGACGTTGCCGACGGTTGGTGGACAGGCCACTTGCGGCTCGATCGCCGAGACGTTGAACTCCCACACCGCCTCGGGCGTGCGGCGCGTTCGCGGGGCGATTTCCAATCCCTGCCAGCGGTCCATCGTACCGAGAGTGCGAGCGAACTCGAAGACCTTCTCGTCGGGCTCGATGTAGCCACACTTCGCCCCCACGTCGACCGTGATCAGCGGCAGTAACCAACGATCGAATAATCCCAACTGTTCTACGAAGGGACCGCCGAACTCCAGCGCCTTGTAGATCGCCCCGCCTTCGCCGATTTTGCCGACGAGCCAAAGTGCCACGTCCCGCGGCGTGCTGGCATCCGGCAACGACCCGGTGAGCTCGATGCGTATCGTCGCGGGAACGCGAAACCAAGCTTTGCCGTACGGGAACACCATGCCGGCATGGCAGTCGTTCCCGACGGCAACGGCGAATGCGCCCAACGCGCCGTGTACCGGCGTGTGACTGTCGGAGCCGACCACCACCATGCCGGGCCCGATGAAGCCTTCGCGCACAACGGCGTTGTGAATGTTCCCGCTTCCACAGTTGAGCAGCTTCACGCCGTATTTAGCCGCCCATTCGCAGTTGGACTTGAGTACCTCGGCCTCGCGTTCTCGCGGTGGCGAGAAGATGTGATCGAATACCATGATGACACGGTCGGCATGCTTGAGCGGCTTTGCGACCTTCTCCTCGTAGAGGCGCGACGTTATGTATCCGCTGAGGTCGTGCATGATCATTCGATCAACCTCCGCGACCACGATGTCACCAGGCTGTACCTGCTGCCTACCGCTGGCACGCGCCAGGATACTTTCTATCAGGTTCATGCCAAAACTTCGCGCGGATCGGTGATCACTCCGGCGATGGCCGATGCCGCCGCGGTCGCAGGGCTTGCCAGATAG
>JBOHZR010000163.1:0-4598 GCA_050738595.1 Steroidobacteraceae bacterium
AGCTCGAGGAGAGCGAGGAGAGCGCCGCGAAGGCGGAAACCGCGGCAACGGAGCCTGCGGCAGCGTCAGACGCGGCGGCGACGGCCGCGTCACCTGCGGAAGCGGCGCCTGTGGAAGCGGCGCCTGCGGAAGTGGCACCTGCGGAAGCGACGGCTGCGGAAGCGGTGGCTGCGGAAGCGGTGGCTGCGCCCGCCCCGGCGCCGACCGGCAGCGCGCCCACCACGGCCGTCCCGGCGCGCAAGCCCGCGGCGGCGGGCCGGCGTAAGCCGCGCAACGAGGGCGAGGAGAGCGAGTCCGGCGCGGGAAAGGGAGCGTAAGAGTGAGTATTTCTCCAGAGACCGTTAAACAGCTGCGCGAGCGCACGGGCGCCGGCGTGATGGAATGCAAGCGGGCGCTCGTGGAGACCAAGGGCGACCTCGACGCCGCGGCCGAGCTCATGCGCAAGCAGGGGCTCGCGAAGGCGGACAAGAAGGCGACACGCATCGCCGCGGAGGGCGTCATCGTCATCGAGCGGTCGCCCGACGGCCGCGCGGCCGCCATGGCCGAGGTGAACTGCGAGACCGATTTCGTCGCCCGCGAGGCGGATTTCCGCACATTCGCGCAGGAGGTCGCCAAGCGCGCGCTCGCGACGCGCGCCGCTTCGCTCGAGGCGCTGCTCGCCTCGAGTCTCGCAGGCGGGGAGACGCTCGATGAGCGCCGCCGCACCCTCGTCGCGAAGATCAGCGAGAACATCGGCGTGCGCCGATTCGTCGTGCTCGCGGCGCCGGACCCCCTCGGCGCCTACGTGCACGGCACGCGCATCGGTGCGCTGGTCGCGGTCGAGGGGGCAGACGACACGCTCGCGCGCGACCTTGCCATGCACGTGGCGGCCAGCAGCCCGAAATACCTCACCGCTGCCGATGTTCCGGGGCAGGTGACGGAAAAGGAGCGTGCGATTCTCACCGAGCAGGCAACCCGGGAGGGCAAGCCCCCGGAGATCGTCGCGCGCATGGTCGAGGGCCGGCTGCGCAAGGCGCTCGCCGAGATCACCCTCGCCGGGCAGCCCTTCGTGAAGGACCCCGAGCTCACCGTCGAGAAGCTCCTGAAGAGCGCGGGCGCTGCCGTCAAGGCGTTCGAGCGCTTCGAGGTGGGAGCAGGTATCGAGAAGAAGCAGAGCGATTTCGTGGCGGAGGTGATGGCACAGGTGCAGGGGAAGCCGCCGGTCAAGCATTGACGCTCACGTCGAGGGCGGGCCACGTGCGCCGCCTGATATAGTCGAGTCCCCGAGAAACCCCGCCGCGGCGGGGTTTTCTCTGTACGGCCCACCGGCCGTGAGGTTCGAGCCGATGAGCACATCCACAGTCGCCCGTTACTCGCGCATCCTCGTGAAGCTCTCCGGTGAGGCGCTCATGGGGACCGGCGACTACGGAATCGATCCGGCCGTGCTCAAGCGGGTCGCCGGAGAGATGCGCGAGATCGCCCAGACGGGCGTGCAGGTCGCGGCGGTGGTCGGTGGGGGGAACATCTTCCGCGGCGCCGGTCTCGCGCGGGCCGGCATGGACAGGGTGACCGCGGACCAGATGGGCATGCTCGCGACGGTCATGAACGCGCTCGCGATGCAGGATTCGCTCGAGAATCTGGGACTTCAGTCACGGGTGATGTCCGCAATCCGCATCAACCAGGTCTGCGAGGACTACATCCGCCGCCGGGCGGTCCGACACCTCGAGAAGGGACGGGTCGTGATCTTCGCCGGCGGAACCGGCAATCCGTTCTTCACCACCGATAGCGCCGCGGCGTTGCGGGCCATCGAGATCAACGCGGAGGTGCTCCTGAAGGCGACGATGGTGGACGGCATCTACTCGGACGATCCGCTCACCAACCCCAAGGCGGTGCGCTACCCGCGCCTCACCTTCGACAAGGTGCTCGCGGACAAGCTCAACGTCATGGATGCCACGGCGATCGTCATGTGCCGCGACAACCGGCTGCCGCTCAAGGTCTTCAACCTCAATCGCGTGGGCGAACTCACCCGCGTTGCGCGCGGCGAGGACGTAGGCACGGTCGTGACTTTCGAGTAATTTCGCGTATCCGAGCTCAAGATTCGAGGGCAGAACCATGCTCGAGGACGTTAAGAAGGATGCGGTGGGGCGCATGGCGAAGTGCGTGCAGACTTTTCAGGCCGACCTGAAGAAGCTGCGCACCGGCCGGGCTCATCCGAGCCTGATAGAGCATTTGCGGGTCGACTACTACGGCTCGGAGGTCCCGCTGCAGCAGGTCGCCAGCATCGCCGTCGAGGAGGGGCGCACGCTCGTCGTCTCCCCGTGGGAGAAGTCCGTCGTCCAGGCGATCGAGAAGGCGATCCACAAGTCCGATCTCGGCTTGAACCCCGCAACCGCAGGCACGGTCATCCGCATCACGATGCCGCCTCTCACGGAGGAGCGGCGGCGCGACCTGACGAAGGTCGTGCGCCATGACGCCGAGAACGCGCGGGTCGCCGTGCGCAACGTGCGGCGGGACGTGATGGCGGAGATCAAGGAGATGCTGAAAGAGAAGCTCCTTTCCCAGGACGATGAGCGCCGCGCCGAGACGGAGGTGCAGAAGCTCACCGACAAGCACGTGGCGGACATCGACCATGCGCTCGCGGCGAAGGAGAAGGAGATCATGCAGGTTTGAACCGCGTGACTCTGCCGCGGCACATCGCGATCATCATGGACGGCAACGGCACGTGGGCCGCCGCGCGCGGCCTGCCCCGCCATGCCGGCCACAAGGCTGGGATCGAGGCCGTGCGGACCTGCCTCGAGCGCTGCCGCGCGCTCGCCATCCCGGCACTGACGATATTCGCGTTCTCGAGCGAGAACTGGCTGCGCCCGCGCGACGAGGTCGCGCAGCTCATGGCGCTGTTCGTCGATGCGCTCGACCGGGAAGTGGCCGAGCTGCATGCGCACGGCGTGCGGCTGCGCTTCATTGGCGAGCGCGGGAAGCTTGCGGTGCGGCTGCAGTCGCGCATCGCCGCCGCGGAGGCCGAGACCGCCGCGAACGGCGGTCTCGCTCTGCAGGTCGCCGTGAGCTACGGTGGACGCTGGGACATCGTGCGAGCGGCGCAGAAGCTCGCCGCGCGCTGTGCGAACGGCGCGTTGAGGCCCGAGGAGCTGACCGAGGAGCACATGCAGGCGGCACTCGAGCTCGCGGGGCTTCCCGATCCCGATCTGCTCATCCGCACGGGCGGGGAGCATCGCATCAGCAACTTCCTGCTCTGGAATCTCGCCTACACCGAGCTGTACTTCACCGATCTCAAATGGCCGGAATTCGATGCAGCGGCGCTCGATGCGGCGCTCGAGCTCTACGCTCGGCGCGAGCGGCGCTTTGGACGCACCACCGCGCAGGCGCGGAGCAGCCTGAGTGCTTAAGGTGCGGATCGCGACGGCCGCGGTGCTCATCGCACTGCTGCTCATCGTGCTGTGGCTGCCGCCGATCGCCACCATCATCGCGCTCACGGCGGTCGTGCTTGCCGGGGCATGGGAGTGGTCGGCGTTTCTGCGCGAGCCGACGCGGGCGATGCGCTTCAGCTACGTGGTGGTCGTCGCCGCGGTGCTGCCGCTCACGTGGTGGCTGTCGGTGCCGCCCGGCGGAGCGCGCGCCGTGCTCACGGTGGCGATCCTCTGGTGGATCATCGCGCTTCTGTGGGTGATCTTCGCGCCCCACCGGGCGGCGCGCTGGTCGGCGGCGCTTGCCGGCCTGCTTGCGCTCGTGCCGGCCTGGGTCGCGCTGATGCGCCTGCGGCTCGACATGCCCCGCGGGGCGCAGTGGACGCTCTTCGTGCTGATCCTGGTGTGGGTGGCGGACATCGGCGCGTTCTTTTTCGGCCGCCGGTTCGGCAAGAAGAGACTTGCTCCGGAGGTCTCGCCCGGCAAAACTTGGGAGGGGGCGTTCGGCGGCATCGCCGTGAGCGCGCTCGTGGCGGTTGGGGGCAGCGCCTGGTTCGGCATTGCGCCCGCCGTGTTCGTTCCGTTGTGCTTGGTTGCGGTCGCCTTCTCCATCGTCGGCGATCTCACGGAGAGTCTGTTGAAGCGCTTTGCAGGCATGAAGGACAGTGGCACGCTCTTTCCCGGACATGGCGGCGTCATGGATCGGATCGACAGTGTGACCAGCGCCGCGCCGGTCCTGGTGTTCGGCCTGATCGCGCTCGGGGTGGGCCCTTGATGGCCGGGAGCCTCACGAAGCGCACCGGCGTTGCGGTCCTCGGCTCGACCGGCTCGATCGGCGCGAACACGCTCGATGTGGTCGGCCGACACCCGGACCGCTTCCGGGTCGTCGCGCTCGCCGCCAACCGCAATGCCACGCGATTGGCCGAGCAGTGCCTGCGCTTTGCGCCGGAGATCGCCGCGATGGCCGATCCGGGGGCGGCGCAGGAGCTCAAGGAGCGGCTCGCCGCCGCGAGGCGCGAGGCGCGGACGGGGCGTCCGGCGCCTGCCGCCGTCGAAGCCGAGAGCGCTGCGACGCGCGTTCTCGCGGGCCCCGATGCGTTCGAGACGATCGCGTGCCTGCCGCAGGTCGAGTGCGTGATGGCGGCTGTGGTCGGGGCGGCCGGGCTCAATTCGACGCTCGCTGCCGCGCGCGCCGGC